>CAYUVU010000035.1:0-12737 GCA_964448205.1 uncultured Acidobacteriota bacterium | reverse complement strand
AGCGCCCCCAGCACGCCGAGG
Source organism: uncultured Acidobacteriota bacterium (assembly GCA_964448205.1). Lineage (GTDB taxonomy): Bacteria > Acidobacteriota > Vicinamibacteria > Marinacidobacterales > Marinacidobacteraceae > Marinacidobacterium. The sequence continues at coordinate 12,716 of CAYUVU010000035.1, read as the reverse complement.
GTTCCGTCGTAGTGGCCGCCCTGCGGGACGGTGTCGAGGTGGGACCCGAAGAGGATGGCGGGCAGGGGCTCCTTGCCCTCGCGCCGGCCGAAGAGGTTGCCGGCGGGATCGGTGCGCACGCTGAGTCCGGCGCCTTCCATCTCGCCGGTGATCCAGGCGCGGGCCGCGAGTTCTTCCTTCGAGAAGGCGAATCGGTGGGCGCCGCCGCCGGGATGCGCGCCGAAGCGGGAAAGCGCGATGAGCGAGTCGCGGAGGCGCCCGGCGTTGATTTCGAGCGGCGCTTCGCCCGGGGATTCCGGCTCGGCCGGCTGGTTGGGAAACATCTGCTTGCCGTCTAGTGTTATACCCATAGGACACTCATTCTCGCTCGGAGCCCGATCAAACCTGCATGTTCTTCTTCGATCCCCTCTACTTCATCATGCTGGCCCCGGCCATCGCCCTCACCCTGTGGGCGACGTTCAAGGTCAAGCGCACCTTCGCCCGCTACAACCGGGTGCCGGTCTCGAGCGGGCGCAGCGGCCGGGAAACCGCCGAGCTGCTGCTTCGCCGGCAGGGAATCCACATCCCCGTGGAGCAGCACCCCGGAGCGCTCTCCGATCACTATGACCCGCGGGTCCGGGTGCTCAGGCTTTCGCCCGAGGTGTACAGCGGGCGGACCGTCGGAGCGGTGGCGGTGGCCGCCCACGAGGTGGGGCACGCCCTGCAGCACCACAGCGGCTACCAGCCGCTGATGTTCCGCCAGGTGCTTGCCCGGCCCGCGAGCTTCGCCTCCAGCGTCTCCTGGATCCTGCTGCTCGGCGGCTTCCTGCTGGGCGCCTTCGGGCTCGTCCAGCTCGGGATCGCGCTCTTCTCGCTGGTGGTCCTCTTCCAGGTGGTGACGCTTCCAGTGGAGCTGAACGCTTCGCGGCGGGCCAAGGCGCTTGTCTGGGACACCGGTCTCATCACCCCGGACGAACGCCGCGGCGTGTCCAAAGTCCTGAGCGCCGCGGCCATGACCTACGTGGCCGCCGCGCTCACCGGCGTCGTGACCCTGCTCTACTACCTGCTGCGTTCGGGGCTCCTGGGCGGCGACGAGTAGCCCGGGCGGATCGAGGACGGCCCCGGGTTCGGGGCCGTCCCCTGAAGGAGCACCGCTCGGCTAGTTCTCCTGCATCGTGGTGTCGCCGACCATCGCTTCCGCGTCCGCGAGGCCGGGAAGATCCGGGCCCCGCTCCGGCGTCGCCAGCAGCTGCTCGTAGTAATCGGCGGCGGCTTCCTCGTCACCGGTCGCGGCCGCGGCGCGCGCCGCGCCGTAGAGCGAGTGGGGCCGCTTGGCGGTCCGCTCCAGCGAGGTCTCGAAGACCGCGAGGGCTTCTTCCGCCTCGCCCGTGTCCAGCAGCATCTCACCCAGCAGTTCGTGGGCCGGCTGGATGGGAGAGTCGATCGGGGATTCGCCCGGAGGCCCGGAGGGCGGCTCCATGCTCTCCGCCACCATCACCGCCTTGCGGAAGGCGGCGACCGCCCCGGCCTTGTCGCCCTTCGCCTTGGCGATGAGGCCCGCCATCTCGTGCGCCATCACGAGCGCCTGTTCGGCGCCGCGGGGGTTCTCGTCGCTCGCGAGCATCTCGTGGATCTTCGTGAGTCCCTCGTGGGCCTTCATCGCGGTGTCCACGTCCCCGGTCTCGGCGGCGCTCGCTCCGCGCGCATAGAGCATCGCTCCCGCGGTGCGGTGGCCGACCTGCGGCTCCTCGCTGTCCAGTTGCGCCACCAGGTCGTCCACCGGCTGCGGCTTCCAGCGGCGGGTCTCGACCGTGTTGAGCGCGTCCATGCGCATCCAGGTCTCCTTCATGCCGGAGGTCATTTCGTCGCGCTGGGTGAGTTCCTCGAACTCGTCGAGCAGCTCCTGGCCGTCTTCGTAGCGGCCTTCCTCGAGATAGGCGTAAAGGAGCCAGTAGAGCGCGTGGTAGGAGTAGCGCGCCGGCGAGAGTCCCTTCCGCTCCGCGCGGTCGACCGAAGCCTGGTAGGAGCGGTCGTTGAGGCTGCGGACCTGGTCCCACATCCCGTGCTGCACGAAGATGTGCGAGGGCATGTGGAGCGCGTGCACCGCCGCCGGGGCGATGTCCGCGTACTTCTCGGCGGCGTAGAGCGCCACCGGGGCCTGCACCGGGTTGTCGAAGGCGTGGATCACGTAGTGCGCCGCGCCGGGATGGTCGGGGTTCTCGCGGAACACCCGCTGGGCGATGGCGCCGGCGCGCATGTCCACGCGCAGGCTCTCCTTGCCCCGCACCTTGGTGCGCATCAGGGCCAGCGAGTGGAACGCGGCGGCTTCGAGGTCGTCGGGATAGTCGGCCGAGAGCCTGGCGAGCGCCTGCTCGTAGCCCTCGCTCCGTTCCAGGACGTCGCCGGGTCCATAGAGGACGTGTACCGACTCCAGGTATTGCTTCTCGCGGTCGGTCGGCGCCTTCGCGACCCGCTCGGCGCGCGTCTTGGCGAGCTTCAGCAGCGCTTCCCGGGCCTTCGACATGTCCTGACCCGGCGGGTAGTGGTGACCGCCGCTGTGGCTGAGCGCCTCGCCCCAGTAGGCGAGCGCGAAGTCCGGGTCGGCGGCCTGGGCGCGCTGAAAGGCCTCGGCGGCGTCCTCCCACTCGAAGCTGTGGAGGAGGCGGACGCCGTCGAGGAAGTCCTTCTGGGCTGCCTCGTTGCCCGAGTTCGGGAAGTGGATGGTGCCGAGCCCGCCCGACTGGGCGAGCGCAATGGGGGCTGCGAGAGCGAGGAGGGCCGCGCCCAGCGCAGCCCGCCTACAGATACAGAGCGTACGGGAAGTCATGAGTGTTCTCCTTTGAGTCCGGAACGAGCGGAACACACCCTTGTACCAGACCCTCCGCGCGGTGGGCAAGCGAACCCCCGGAATCACCCCTGTCCCGGGACGGGCTCAGTTCGACGGAACCGGAACCACGGTCCGGACCGGGAAGAACAGCCGGCCCTCCCGTCCCGCCGCCTGGGGGAACCGCCAGCCCAACACGACGCCGAGGACCCGGGGCGTGACCTCGGGGAGCGTGGTCTCCAGCACTTCGGTGTGATTCACCGCCCCCACCTCGTCCAGGTGGACGCGCAGGCGCAGGATCCCCTCGGCGTTCCCCAGGAGCGGCGACCTGAGTTCGGCGAGCTGCGGGTCCGGGGGAGGGCGCAGCCGAACGGGGAGCGCGCGTGGTTCGGCCTTCCGGAAGGTGATCCCGAGCGCCAGGTAGATGTTGCGGTCCCGGATCTTCTCGTAGAGCTCTCCGCGGGCCTCGAGGTCGCTGGGGTCCCTGAACCACGACAGGTACCGGCTCAGCGGCAGTTCGAAGTCGCGGCCGCTCGCCATCCGGGTCATGTCCGCTGCGACCGGACCTTCCACCCGGATCCGCTGGGCCGTGGTCCCCATGCGAAGGAGGTCGAAGTCGAGCCGGAAGCGGGGTTCCGGCGCTCCGCTCTCGGGCAGGTGAGGTTCGGGACGGGAGAAGTCCATGCGGAGCCGGATGGCGCGCCGGGAGTCTCGCCGGGTGATCTGCCACTCCGCTTCGGATTCCGCCGGGGTCGGACCGAACGTCAGGAGCTGCGCGAAGTAGGCGTCCGGAACCCGCCGGGCGAGGGTCGCGAGCCACTCCGAGACCTGGACCGCCGTTCCGTCGCTGTCGACCAGGAAGGCGAGATCTTCGATCGGGCTGAAATCGGAGTTGAGCCGCCGGATTTCGAAGACCCGCACCTCGACGGCCAGCGGCGCGGAATCGCTACGGTCGTCCGTATTCGCGGTGGCGCCGGCCGCAATCCCGATCAGCATCGCGGCGGCGAGAACCCCGCGGGTTGCGCGCCCTCTCATCCGCCGGAGTCTACGGGTTTTCCGGGCTCCGGCCGGGCCACGCCCTTGGTACGCTTCCGGGATGGCCGTCAGTCCGGTTCCCGCCGCAGTCGCCGGGAATCCGAGCCCCGCTCAGGTCCACGGCATCCTCCGCCGGCACCTCATCACGGACGGACTCGATCTCGTTCTCGATCTCGAGGAGAGTCACGGCGCGTGGATCCGCTGCGCCCGCACCGGGCGCGACTTCCTGGACTGCTTCTCCTACTTCGCGACGAACGCCATCGGACACAACCACCCGGGGGTCCGCGACCCGGCCTTCGTCGAGCGGCTGGGCCGGGTGGCGGTCCACAACCCGTCCAACTCCGACTTCTACACCGTCGAGATGGCGCGGTTCCTGGACACGTTCTCGCGGATCGCCATTCCGGAGGGCCTGCCGCACACCTTCTTCATCGCGGGTGGCGCGGTGGCGGTCGGGAACGCGCTCAAGACCGCGTTCGACTGGAAGGTGCGAAAGAACCTCGCGGCGGGGAAGGGCGAGCGGGGCAGCCAGATCATTCACTTCCGGCAGGCCTTCCACGGGCGCAGCGGCTACACCCTCTCCCTCACCAACACCGAGCCGATGAAGGTGGCCTACTTCCCCAAGTTCGACTGGCCGCGGATCGAGAACCCCTACATCCGGTTCCCCGAGGTGGAGCGCCTTGCCGAGACCGAGGCCGCGGAGGCGCGGGCGATCGCCGCGATCGAGGCGGCGGTGGCCGCGAACCCCGACGACGTCGCCGGCCTCATCATCGAGCCCATCCAGGGCGAGGGCGGCGACCTCCACTTCCGGGGCGAGTTCCTCCGCGAACTCCGCCGGCTCGCCGACGAGCACGACTTCCTGCTGATCTTCGACGAGGTGCAGACCGGGATGGGGATGACCGGCCGGATGTGGTGCCACCAGCACTTCGGGGTCGAACCCGACATCCTGGTCTTCGGCAAGAAGACCCAGGTCTGCGGCATCCTCGCCAGCCGCCGGATGGACGAGGTCGAGGACAACGTCTTCCGGCTTCCCTCCCGGATCAACTCCACCTTCGGGGGCAACCTGGTGGACATGGTCCGCTTCGGCCGCTACCTGGAGATCATCGAGGCGGAGGACCTGGTCGGGAACGCCGCCCGGGTGGGCCGGGTGATCCTCGACGGGCTCCACGACCTGGCCCGGGAGGCCGGAGGCCGGATGACCTCCGTCCGCGGGCGCGGGCTGATGTGCGCCTTCGACCTCCCCGATACTGCGGAGCGGGACGCTTTCCTGGCCCGCGCCTACGAGAACCGGCTGCTCATCCTGGGCTGCGGCTCGCGCTCGGTGCGGGTGCGGCCCAACCTCTCGCTCACCGAAGCGGAAGCGGGAACCGTCCTGTCGCTGATCGGCCGTTCCCTCGGTTGAGCGATCAGTCGCCGTCCTGCGCGCGGCGGCGGGAGATCGCGTCCAGTTGCGGCTGGATGGCCGACATCACCGCGGCGAACACCACGAGCGCCCAGCCGATGGAGAACACGAGCTGGGTTCCGACCAGGAAGCGGGCGAATCCCGAAGCCGCCCGGATCGCCGAGCTGGGGTCGGCGATCGCCGAGTAGAAGGAGAACGAGATCCAGTCCAGCACGCCCGCGTCCGCGGCGCCGCTGAACGACCCCGGAACGAAGCGCTCGAGCATGCCGAAGAACCCGGAGAAGATCACGATGATCGCGAGGTAGCCGACGGCGAAGCCCCCGATCGGGACCCACATGACCCGCAGGTAGTCGGCAAGCTGGACGTAGAGGCGCAGCCGCGGCTGCACCCAGATCGCGAACGTCCGGGCGCCAAGAAAGACCAGGATGGGGATGGCCACCACGGCGCCCAATGCGGAGAGCAGGCTCACATCCAGGGCTCGGTGCGGTTCGGTCTCGTGCATCACCAGATAGGTGATCAGGGCCAACACGACCACCCAGGCGAACAGGAGCCCGATCGGCGGGCGCGCGAAACGCCGGCCCTCGTGGTTGCGGTTGAAGAACCCCACATAGAGCCCGTTGGGTCCGATCATCAGGACGCAACCCAGCACACCGACCACCCCGCCAGGCACGAGCAGCAGTCCTGCCCCGAGAAGAGCGGACACGAGCGTCGCCTCGAGGATCGCTACCCGGTAGCCCCGGATGCGGGTCTCGCCGAGCCCGTCGGTCAGGCCGATGCTGAGCGCCAGGACGGGGGTGACGAGCGTGCCCCAGGGGTTCCCCGGAATCAGCCCCGCGATCAGCGCGGTTGCGATTCCCACGGCCGCGCCGATCAGGATGCCGACGGACCGGCCGTTCCGCGCTCCCATCCGCAGGTTGAGGCCGATGCCGACGGTAAGTCCGGCGACGGTGCCCATCAGGACGTCGACGTTCGCGCCGGTGACCGCGTACCCGAACGGGACGACCACGACCGCGATGGCGGCGGCGACCTGCAGCGAGCGCCACGTCACCCGCGCGATTTCAATCCCGGCCGCGCGCCCTTTTTCGAGGGAGATGATGGACATGGGGGCGGTCAGCGCAGCGAAAAACCCTACCCGACTCCGGAACCGCTTGGAACGCCGGCTTCAGCCGGCACAGCCCGCCGCAGGCGGGCGGCGGGAAAGATCCCGATGTCCAGGCGGCGCCTCCATCGGCATCCCCCGGTCAGGACTGCACCAAGACCGCGTATCGGCCTCCTCTCCCTCATCCCACGCCGAGGGCCGCCCCGCTCACCTCCACAAGCGCCCACAGGATTCCCGCGGTGCCGAGCGGCACGAACAGGTTGTCGCTCCCGAACGGGCACACTGACTCAATCCCGGCGGCGGCCGTCCCGGTCACCAGGCCGAAGGCGACCGCGGGATGCCACGAGTAGCCGGCCATCGTGTTGAGCACCACCGCGATGACCACGCCAGTGACCAGGAACATCGCCATGCTCCCCTCCATGGTCCGCGAATGGCCGAGGATGGTGTAGCGCCGGGTCCCGTGGCGTTTCCCGAAGATCGCGGCGGCGGCGTCCCCGAGCGCCATCGTCAGCAGCCCGGCCACCGCCAGAAACGACTGGTCTTCGGGTTCCCCTGGCCGGAAGAAGACGGCGAGGAGCACCGCGAACGAGATGGGGAAGAACACGGTGCCCAGGTTTGCCGGATCGCTGTCGAGAGGGGACAGCCGGAACCGGTGGATCACATAGTTCAGCACGAGGAACGTGAGCGGCGGCAAAACCGCCACCCGCCAGTCGGCAAAGATGAACACCGCGGGGATCACCCACAGGCCAACGCCCACGTGGACGATCTTGCGCGCCGCGTCCGGAGAAATCCGGCCGGCGCGGCGGAGGAACTCGGTGACCAGCAGCAGCGCCCCGACCGAGCCGTAGCTGAGCAGGAGCGCGGCGAGATGGGACAGGGGAAGGGTCATCCGCTCGCCACCCCCGGTGCTTGCCGGGCCCGTTCGTAGCTCGCCCAGTCGTCGAGGTCGAGCAACTCCCGCTCGCTGGCCGGGACGACTACCAACTCCGGGCGGTGCCGTGCCAGCACCCGTCCGGCGCCCCGGTCCCGGCCTTCTCCCTCCGCCGTGCGGGTCCCCGACAGTTCCAGAACCTCCGGGAAGAGACGCCGCCGGAGCACTACCGGCAGGCCCCAGGTCTCCGTCCGTTGCATTGCCGGGGTCGCCGGAACGACGGCGGCGGGGGGATGCCGGGGCTCAGCGGCGGTGGCGACGAGCCTCTGGACGAGGCCGGCGGAGAGGAAGGGTTGGTCCAGCGGGGCGACCACCGCCCAGAAGATGTGCCGCTCGGACGCGAGAGCCCGGATTCCGACCTGGAGAGAGGAGAGCATGCCCCGCTCATAGGCGGGGTTGGGGACGGCGCGCACCGCGAGTCCCCGGAGCTCGGGAGCGATCTCGCGGCGGGCGTGCCCGAGCACCACGATCACGGGAGCGAGCCCGGCAGCCAGCAGGGTCTCCGCCGCCGTCCGGACCAGGGTCCGGCCCGAGCCGTCCGGATGGGGCAGGAGGGCCTTTATGCGGCGCATCCGCTTCGATTCGCCGGCGGCGAGCAGGATGCCGGCGGCGTTCGTGGCGGGGGTTTCCGGAGCCGATGGTGGGATCGTGGCCGTTCTCTCGGTAGCAGCGGCGAGTGTAGTCGGCGACTCTTCCGGGGAGTCCGAATGGACGCGGGCCGGCCGGCGGGTGTCGCGGTAATCTGAACCCGTGAAGCGCCTCGTCCTCTGTCTCCCGCTTTTGGCCTTCTTCGCTTCCTGTGGCGAAGGCGTCTCGCCCACGACTCCCCCGAAGGCGCCACCGCGGCCCCCCCGGGCGCTGACCGGTCTCGAGCCGTTCGCTCCCCGCACCGAGATCCGGGTCGGGCAGCAGGTCGGCCCCCTGGTCGTCTACGGCAACTACGACGATGGCACCACCGGCACCGTGAACGCCGAGTGGACCTCGTCGGACCCGGGCGTGGTCGCCATCGACGAGGACGGTTTCGCTACAGGCGTCGGGGCCGGCACGGCGGTCTTGACCGCCACCTTCGAAGGCTTCGAAGTGGAACTGGACTTCGTCGTGGAGGATCCGATTCCGCGGAGCACGAGGGACCGCCCGGACGACATCAGCGGTCCGCAGGTGCACTTCGTCTACGCGGTCCCGAGCGACTGGGAGGATCTGAACCGCGACCGATTCGGGGAAATCGAACGATCCGCCCTGGGCATCCAGAACTGGCTCGCGGAAGAGATCGGGCAGACCCTGCGGCTGGACACCTACCAGGGTCGGCCGGACGTTTCTTTCCTGCGCCTCCCGTTCACCCACCAGGAGGGTGACGGCACCGCGGGCGGCACGGTCGGCGACGTCCTCCGTGCCGCGCGTTCCCTGGAGATCGCCGGCGACAAGATCCTTGCCGTCTACTACGAGGGCCGGGTTGCGGGAGTCTGCGGTAGCGCTCCGCTCTTCGGTGGGGGCGGGGCCGTCTACCTCTCATGCAGCGACGCCGAGCTTGGCAGCGATGAGCAGACCGTCTCCACCTTCGAGGTGGTGATGGTCCACGAGCTCTTCCATGTCTTCGGAGCGGTGGCGAGCTGTTCGCCGAACCATGTCGAGGGGTCACACGTGAATGACGTGGAGAACGACCTGATGTTCTCGGGAGTGGAGCGGGAACCTCGCGGGGGCGAGACCTTCATCGATGTGGGCCGCGACGACTACTACGGTCACGGGCGCGCCGACTGCCTCGACGTCAGCCGGAGCCGGTTCCTCGAGCCGGCGTCCGGGGTCGGGGCCGGCTCGCGCACGGTGGAGATGCGGCTGCCCGCCGGGGATTGGCCGCTCCGCTGTGAGATGGAGCACTAGGAGCGCCGGCCAGCGACGCCGACCGCCGTACTGGCGCCGCCGGCCAGGAACGCCGGCTTCAGCCGGCATGCGCTGCGCCACAGCGCAGCGCACGGCGCGCCATTCCGGCGGGATGAGGTCGTCCCGCCGCCCGCCTGCGGCGGGCTGTGCCGGCTGAAGCCGGCGCTCCAGGCCGGCGCGCCGCGGCTTAGTGCTCGCCCTGGCCTTCGACGACGAAGCCGAGGGTGAGGCCGTCGGCCCAGGGGTAGCCGAGCGCCCAGCCTTCCGCGTCGTCCTGGAAGATGGCGGGCTCGGTGATCCCTTCCCAGTTCGGCGCGAGGCTCATCACCGCCGGATGGCCGACGCCGGTGGCGGCGAAGCTCATGATGTTGAGGTCGTCCTGCCCCCACTCGACGTCCACCGTTGCGTCCTCCGCGACCGGAACGAGCAGCACGTAGTCGAGGTGCACCGAGACGCCCATGTGGTTTCCGTCCTCGGGACGGATCCCGTAGCGCATGGTGAAGACGTTCGGCTCGATGGGGTTTCCCTTGTAGTCGGACCAGGGGCCGTCGATCCGGACCACTCCGACCAGGGTCCCCACGCCGAGATCCGGGAAGGTGACCGCCGGATTCGGGTTGGCGCCGGCGGGTTGCTCGGCGAGCAGCCAGAAGTCGAGGTTGACGCCCGAAGCGAGCGTCGCGCGGATGCCCTCGGCGCCCAGGACCGCGCGGATCTCATCGGAGACCCCTTCCGGTGGAGCGCCGTCAGCGGCGCCGAGCATGGGTTGATCGCTCCCGAGAGCGAGAGTGGCGGCGAGCAGCCCGGCGGGCAGCAGATAGGCGAAACGCGGACGAACCTTCATGGCGCGGTAGCAGGGCCCGCCGTTAGCGGACGAAGGTACCCAGGAAAGCGCTCCGCTTGAGCGGGCAGCTCCAGGTGGTGTCGAAGTCGTCGCCCCGGAACGCGTGCGCCTCGGTGTAAGCCGGCATCGCGTCCGCGATCTCCGTCAGCGGCGGGTAGTAGACGAACTCGCTGCCGCAGAGGTGATCCTTGTGGGTGATCGCCCGGGTCTTGATCTCCACCAGCTCGCCGGCAGTCAGCGCGGCGTGGCCCGGTGTGCTCTCGAAGTCCGCGGCCACCGGCGCGTCCCGGATGTTCCTGACGTTGTCGAGCAGCTCGCCGCCCATGTCGTGCGCGAGCTGGATGAGGGCGCTCCGCTGGTCGGCGTCCGCGGCCTCGTCCACGATGAGCACGGACTCCACCGGGTAGGGGTTGTCGTGCGGATCTCCCAGGGTGGCCTGCGCCTTCACCACCGCGACCACCGAGAGGCCGGAGAGCTCGACGCCCTCGTACGTCCCCTCGGAGACGTTCCAGGCGAGCACGGCTTCCTCGCCGTCGAGCCCGACCTCGCTGTTCGCGTAGCAGTGGCCCGCGTACACGTCGGCGGTGCGGGCCTCGAGATAGAGGCCGGTGAGCGAGGTGTCCGCCTCGCCGGGGCTCTCGGCGAAAGCCGTCGCGCCCAGCGCGAGGAGGGCGGCTGCCAGCAGGAAACGGGAAATCTTCATGACGCTACCTCCGTCGGGTGACCGCGGTTCGGTTCGGTCCACACCGAAGGGCGCAGTCTAGCAGGGCCGGAGCGCGGCTTCACCCGGCTTCCGGCGCCGGGTAGGCCCCCTACCAGGCGCTCTCGAAACAGGACCGCCCGGAACCGTCGCTGCAGCGTTCCTTGTCGGCGACCCGCCCGTCCGGGCCGAGGCAGTTCATGGTGTGGGTACACCAGAAGTGGTCGTCGCCGGGATGCCCGCCCGGGACGCTCGGGTCGTACTCCATGTCCATGTACATCGCCTTGGAGCGCAGACGGTGGCAGAGCGAGAAAGCGGCGCGTCCGGTAGCCCCGGGAATGGCGCTCTTCGGAGCGGTGGTCTTCGTGGCCATCGTCGTTCTCCTCACATGGCGGCGAGCGCGGCGCGTTTCACCGCGACCCGCGCGAGCTGGATCTTGTAGCCGTTTCCGGAGAGCGCGGCGGCGTCGGCCACCGCGGCGTCAGCCGCGGCCTCGGCGCTCGCCTCGCTGATGCCGCCGGCCAGCGCGCCGGCCGCGGCGGCGCTCATCCACGGGGTGGGCGCCGCGTGACCGAGCACTACCCGGGCGCCCCCGTCCGAGGCGGCGACCGAAGCCGCGGCCAGCGGCCAGTCGAAGCCCTTCCGGTTCCTGATCTCGTAAGTGGCGTTGCTGCTCGACCGCATCGGGATGGTGACCCCGGTCACGATCTCGGCGGCGCCGAGCGTGAACTCGCTCTCGTCGCTGGAAGCCGGCGTCCGGTAGAGGTCCTCCACCGCGACGGTGCGCTCGCCGTCCGGCCCGAGGACCGTCGCCGAGGCGCCGAGCGCGATCAGCGGCGGCGCGAGGCTCGAGGGGTTCACGAAGACCGCGTCGCCCGCGTTCCCGAAGATCGCGTGGTAGCGGTTGTCCCCCGTCTTCGCCATGGACTGGCCGTCGTGCATCGGCACCAGCCCGAAGCCCGCGCGGAAGTACCAGCAGCGGGGCCGCTGCAGAAGGTCGCCGCCGACCGTGCGCATCGAGAGCACCTGCCGGCTGCGGACCCCGGCGATGGCCTGCGCGACCGCCGGGAACGACTCGCGGATCACCCGGTGCTCACCGAGCGGCCCCAGCCGGGTGGTGGCGCCGATGTGGAGTCCGCCGTCGGTCTCGTGCGCGCCGGTCAGATCCGGAATGGCCTTCAGGTTGACCAGACGTGACGGCGCCGCCGCGCCGTCCTTCATCAGGCTCAGCAGGTCGGTGCCGCCCGCGAGCGCTACCGCCCCCTCGGCCGACAGCATCCGGATCGCGTCCTCGGTGGTCCGGGGACTTGAGTATTCGAAGGCGCGCATCAGGCCATCCCTCCGTTGATTGCGGCGAGCACCCGCTCGGGGGTCATCGGCATCTCGTTGATCGGAACGCCGGTCGCGTTGGTCGCCGCGTTGGCGATCGCCGCTCCCGGCGCGATGACCGGGGGCTCACCGAGGCCGATCACCCCGCGTTCGTCGTAGCCGGGTCCGGTCATCATGTGGACGATCATCTCGCCCACGTCCTCGATTCCGGCGAGCTTGTAGAACTCCATGTCGGCGTTCAGCATCTGGCCGGTGTGCGGATCGAAGACCCGCTCCTCGGTCAGGGCGTAGGTGACGCCCATGATGAGCGAGCCGTAGACCTGGCTCTCCGCGAGCTTCATGTCGAGGATGAGCCCGCAGTCCTGGACGGCGACCATGCGGTTGATGGAGACCACGCCGGTCTCCATGTCCACGCTGACGTCGGCCATCTGGATGCCGCCCACCCCGCTGTCGTTCAACTGACCCGGGCCGGGGTTGGCGCCGGTGGCGGACACCGGGTTCACCCCGATGAGCGTCGCTGCCTGCCGCCAGGGCATCGCGGCCATGGAGCCGTCCTTGAAGTGGAGCTGGCCGTTCCTGAGCTCGAGGTTCGCCATCTCGGTCCCGAGGCGCGGCGCGATCCGCTCGAACACGGCGTCCACCGCGTTGAGCGCCGCCCGGCGTCCGGCGCCTCGGGCGGCAGCACCACGGTGGGAGGCGTCAGC
>CAYUVU010000034.1:0-15585 GCA_964448205.1 uncultured Acidobacteriota bacterium | reverse complement strand
GAGTCGCTGCCCGGCTTCGAGCACCGGGCCGGGCAGGTGGAGATGGCGGCGCGGGTCGAGGAGACGCTGAACGGCGACGGGACGCTGATGATCGAGGCGGGCACCGGTATCGGCAAGTCGTTCGCCTATCTGATCCCGGCGCTCCTCTGCGGTGAGCGGGTGGTGATCTCGACGGCGACCAAGAACCTGCAGGACCAGCTCTTCGAGAAGGACCTCCCCCAGCTTCAGCGCCTGCTGGGAAGCCGGGTGCCGGTGGCCCGCATGAAGGGCCGGGAGAACTATCTCTGCCGGCTGGAGTGGGCGAAGTTCCAGACCGAAGGCGACCTGAAGCTCGATGCCCGACGCAGCGCCGACCTCCGGCGGATCGCCGCCTGGGCGGAGAAGACGAAGACCGGAGATCGCGACGAGATTCGGGGACTCCGGGGACCGACGGAGTATTGGCGCGGCATTTCGACCGTTTCCGAGAACTGCATCGGCCGCCGCTGTCCTCAGTACGAGGAGTGTCACCTGACGACCCTGCGCAAGGCGGCGCATTCCAGCCGGATCCTGATCGTGAACCACCACCTGCTGGTGGCGGACCTGATCGTGCGCCAGACCGATTTCGGCGAGGTGCTGCCCGAATACGACTCCCTGATCGTGGACGAGGCGCACCGGCTCGAGGACGCCGCCACGCACGGTCTTTCGAGCACGCTCTCCGGGGCGGCGGCCGACCGGCTCGCGACCGACCTGACCCGCTTCCTCAAGCGTTCGGCCCCCGAACTCGCTTCTCCTCCGGCCGTCCGCAAGCTCAGGCGCTCGTACCGCGAGCTGTTCGAGGTCCTCGCCCCCGAACGCGACGACGCCCCGCGGCTGTTCCAGCCCGAGAGCCTTCCCGCCGAGGCCAGGGAGCACGCCGAGGCGGCCGCCCTCCAACTCCAGGCCCTCGAGGGGCATCTCCTGAAGGTTCGGGAAGCCCTGCGAGCGAGCCCGCCGCCTGACGGAAGCGACGGCGAGACCGGCGCCGAGCGTCTCCTGAAGCGTGTCACCGAGTTCCGCATCGAGCTGGCCGCGCTGATGACGCCCCGGCCCGACTACGTCCACTGGAGCGTGTTCCGGAGAGAGGCCGCGCGTCCGGACGGCGGGAACGGGAAGGGCGCGACCCGCCGCGCGCGCACCTGTTTCGCGAGCACCGCGCCGGTGCATCCTGGCGGCGAGTTGCGCCAGGGGCTCTTCGATCCCCTGAAGTCCTGCGTCCTGACCTCCGCGACGCTGGCACTGGACGGAGGTTTCGACTATGCCGCCGACGCGCTCGGGGTGACGGCGGCCTCGGGAGAGGTGGTTCCTTCACCCTTCCGGTTCGAGGACCAGGCGCGGCTCTATGTCCCGCACGACCTGGTGGACCCCCGCGCCCCGGGGTTTCCGGACGCCGCCGCAGAGCGGATTCTCCACCTGGTCGGCGCCAGCCGGGGCCGGGCCCTCATCCTGTTCACGAGTTGGGGGAACCTGGACCGGGTCGGGCGAGTGCTCGGGACGGCCTGTCCCTTCCCGGTGCTGCGCCAGCAGCGCGGCGGCGGGCACGCGGCGCTCCTCAACTCCTTCCGAACCACGCCGAACGCGGTCCTCCTGGGGGTCCGCTCGTTCTGGGAGGGGGTCGACGTTCCGGGGGACGCGCTCACCCTGCTGGTGATCGACAAGCTGCCCTTTCCGGTGCCGTCCGATCCGCTGCACCGGGCGCGCGCCGAGCGGGCCGAGGAGGCGACCGGCGACGGCTTCACCAACTACTCGGTGCCGCAGGCGGCCCTCACCCTCAAGCAGGGTCTCGGCCGGCTGATCCGGACCCGGCAGGATGTGGGGCTGGCCGCGGTCCTCGACTCGCGTCTCGTCCGGATGGGCTACGGCCGGCGACTGCTGCGGAGCCTGCCGCCGTTCCCCCTGATCACGGGGCTGGACGAGGCGACCGGGTTCCTGGAGTCCCTGCCGTGAGCCAGCCCCCGCTCGCCGAGCGCATCGCCGCGGTACGTGACCGGATCGCGGAGAGCTGCCGCCGCGCCGGGCGGGCGGAGGAGAGGGTCCGGCTGGTCGCGGTCTCGAAGACCCGGCCGGCGGCGGACATCGAAGCGGCGGCGGCGCTCGGCGTCACCGACTTCGGCGAGAACCGGATCCAGGAGGCGGCCGCGAAGCTTCCGGGTCTCCGGGCTTCGATCACGCCGCACCTGATCGGGCATCTCCAGCGCAACAAGGCGCGGCAGGCCGCGGGGCTCTTTCCCGTGATCCAGTCGGTGGACAGCGTTGCCCTGGCCACCCGGCTGAGCGGCATGGTCAGCCAGGGGATCGTCCCGCCGGGCGGGCCTCCCATCCGGGTGCTGGCGCAGGTTGACCTCGCCGGCGAGGCCGCCAAGTTCGGCATTCCGGAGGCCGCTCTGCCGCGCGCCCTGGAGGAGATCGCCGGACTGTCCGGCCTCCGGCTCGCCGGGCTCATGCTGATGCCGCCGTTCGATCCCGATCCGGAGTCCGTTCGCCCGTGGTTCGTCCGCCTCCGGGAGCTGGGCCGCCGGTTGGCCGAAGACGGGCTGCTTCCTCGCGACCCCGAACTCTCGATGGGCATGAGTCACGACTTCGAGGTGGCGATCGCCGAGGGCGCCACCACGGTCCGCGTGGGGACCGCGATCTTCGGGCCCCGGGGCGCCGCCCGGACGGGAGCGCCTATTCCACCGGCGTAAAGAAGCGGTCCCAGCGGGTCCGGGAAAAGAACCTCACCGGTAGCAGCAGCAGGTCCACCAGGCGCCGGGACAGCCTGGTCTCCAGGTATTCCTCACGCGGCGCCCCGTAGGACCAGTAGATGAAGAGCCCCTTGCCCTTGATGTTCTCGGCGGGGAGCGCGCCCCAGAAACGGCTGTCGTGGCTGTTGTCCCGGTTGTCCCCCATCACGAAATAGTGCCCGTCCGGCACCCGGTACTCCCGCATGCCGGGCTGGCCGCCGTGGACGAACCGGGTGTAGTCCTCGGGCAGGGGATCCCCGTCGATCAGGACCTGCTGGCGTCCGATCTGGAGCGTTTCTCCGGGGAGCCCCACGACCCGCTTGATGAAGTCGCGGTCGGGCTCCTCGGGGAACTTGAACACCACCACGTCGCCCCGCTCCACCTCGCGCGACGGCAACACTCCGGCGCCGCCGTCCTGGTAGAGCATCTTGTTGACCATCAGGTGGTCGCCGATGAGCAGGTTGTCCTGCATGGAACCGGTCGGGATCTTGAACGCCTGGAAGACGAAGGTGCGCACGAACAGGGCGAGGATCACCGCGGCGCAGATCGACTCGAAGTACTCGCGCGCCGAGGAACGCGGGCGCGGCGTGGCGGGAGCGGTCATGACGGCCCGGTCAGGCGCCGTCCCAGGCGGGAGTCGTCATTTCCTCCGGGGAGCCGACCACTGTGGTGACCGTCTCCGGATCGAAGGAAACGACGCCGATCGGCGCCTCGGGAGCCTCGGGGAAGAGCAGCTCGGGAACGAGTTCGTAGATGCCCTCCTCGAGTCCCGTGCAGGAGACCACCGCGAAGAGGTTCGACTCGTCGACCTGGTTCAGCATGCTCCGGGGGATGCGCACGTTGGCCACGATTTCGCCAAAGGCCGGCTGACACGGAGGTTCGTCGGGCTCGCCGGGCGTAATCCAGACGGCCAAACGCAATTCGCGGGCTTCCCGCGCTTCGCCGATATCGAGACGGACGTCGACATACCGGACACTGGGGCGAAGGGCGGGATCGAGCTCGATCTGCAGGCGCTGCGAAAAGGTCTCCCGCAGCCCCTGTGCGGAGATCGGCTCGGTGGTGATCTGCGCCGTGTCGCGCAGCAGCGACTCGGGTCCTTCCACCGCGAGTTCGAGGGGTTCGATCACGACGCTGTGGATCTCGAACCCCGTAGCCGGCTGGCCGAGCACCCGCGGGCTCACCCGGACGGTGCTGGTCAGGGTGCGGTCGAGGCGCAGGAGCACCTGCGGGGGATCCACCCGCATCACCTGTACGCCCGAAGGAGCTTCCACCGCCTCGGCTCCGAGAAACCAGGTGCGCTCGCCGGGGGCTTCCCCCGTCAGGTCGAGCCGCGCCCGGAGTCCCTGGATGGGGGCGTCGCGCAGCAGGCCGGAGGCGCCCCGGAGCCTCACGTCCACCTCCTGGACCGACTGGTCCACGACTTCGAGTCCGGCCGGGACGTTCACGAGTTCCAGGGGTGTGGAGACCAGGACCTCGGCCCCCTGCTCGTCCGCGACGAAGAACCAGAGGCCGAACGCAAGCCCGAGCGCCAGGATGGCGCGGAACATCTCGACCGCGCGGAAGGAATCGGAACCCGCGGCGAACTTGCTCAACGGACGACCTCCGGGTTCGAGAGCCGGCGGGCGGGCGCCGGCGCGGAGGCGCCGGACGGGGCCGGACGCGATCTCGCGAGTTCCGCCTCGAGGTCCGAGCGGTCGGCGACGGGAACGATCCGGCCGCCGGACACCACGCTCGCCTGCCCGGTCTCCTCGGACACGACCAACACCGTCGCATCGGTCTCTTCGGTGAGGCCCAGGGCGGCGCGGTGCCGGGTTCCCCCGAAGCCGCCTTCCGCGTCGTGCCGGGAGAGTGGAAGTACGCAGCGGGCGGCGACGATCCGGTCGCCGCTGACGATGGCGGCTCCGTCGTGGAGCGGGGAGGTGGGCTGGAACAGCGAGACCAGCAGGGCCGGGCTCAGTTGCGCGTCCAGCGGCATGCCGGAGTCGGCATAGCTCTTGAGGCCGATGTTCCCCTGCCACACGACGATGGCTCCAACCCGATGGCGGGAGAGGTCGGTGGCGGCATCGACCAGCGTCGCGATGGTGGCGCGCTGCGGGTCCGGGTCCCGGCGCCGGCCGCGGAGAAAACCGCCCCCGCCGATCTGGGCGAGGCCGGTCCTGATTTCCGCCTGATAAAGGACGATGATCGCGATCCCCAGATAGGGCAGCGTGTTGCGCACGATCCACTGGACGGTGGTGAGCCCGAGCTGGCTCGACCCGGTGAGCAGGAGCAGGCCGCCGACGATCACGGTGCCGAAAGCCATCTGGGAGGCGCGGCGGCCCTCGATGAGCTTCAGCAGGACGTAGATCGCGCCGGCCACCAGGAGGATGTCCAGAACATCCGTCCAGGACAGGCGCGCCGCGAGCGTCTCGGCCAGCTCGAGGATTCGTTCGGTCAATCGGAACTCTGGCGCCAGCAGTCCCCCGGATTTCTAGGTAGCGCCGCCGGGTTCGGGCACCAGGGGAGGCGTGATGGCGACCCGTCCGGGCACTTGTTCCGGAGCCGGTTCGGCGGACTCGGCGTCGGGCGCGGCCGGAGCGGGCGCGGGCTCGGGAAGCGGTTTCCCTTCGAGGGCGAGCTGGACTTCCTCGGAACTCAGCACTTCGCGCTCCAGGAGCGCTTCGGCGACGGCCGCCAGCCGGTCACGGTTGTCCTCGAGAAGCTTCTTCGCCCGGTGGTAGGCGTCGTCCACGATGCGATGCACTTCCGCATCGATCGCTTTCGCGGTGCTCTCGCTGTAGTCCTTCCGGGCCGCCAGATCGCGCCCCAGGAACACCTCGGCGTTCGACCGGTCGAACGAGAGCGGTCCCAGGGTCTCGCTCATCCCCCACTCGCACACCATGCGGCGCGCCAGGTCGGTCGCCTTCTGGATGTCGTCGGACGCTCCGGTCGTGACCTGTCCCAGGACGATCTCCTCGGCGAGCCGGCCGCCCATCTTGACCGCGATCATCGCCTCGACGTAGTCCCGGTCATGGGTGCGCCGATCGTCCTCCGGCAACAGCATCGTCACTCCCATCGCCATTCCGCGCGGAATGATGCTGACCTTGTGCAGCGGGTCCGCTTTTTCGAGCAGCGCCGCCACCACCGCGTGTCCGGCCTCGTGATACGCCGTCGTCCGTTTCTCGTCCGGCGTCATGATGACCGAGCGGCGCTCCGCGCCCATGAGGACCTTGTCCTTCGCCTGCTCGAAGTCCTCCATGCGCACCTTCTTCTGGGTGTAGCGCGCGGCGTTCAGAGCCGCCTCGTTCACGAGGTTGGCGAGATCGGCCCCCGAGAATCCGGGAGTGCCCCGGGCGATGATGCTGAGGTCCACGTCCGCTTCGAAGGGGATGCGGGCGCTGTGGACCTTGAGGACGCCCTCCCGGCCCTTGATGTCGGGCAGGGAAACCACCACCCGGCGGTCGAAGCGTCCGGGGCGGAGGAGCGCCGGGTCCAGCACGTCGGGCCGGTTCGTCGAAGCGATCAGGATCACGCCGTCGTTGGACTCGAACCCGTCCATTTCGACGAGCAACTGGTTCAGCGTCTGTTCCCGCTCATCGTGTCCGCCGCCGAGACCCGCGCCCCGCTGGCGGCCCACCGCGTCGATCTCGTCGATGAAGACGATGCACGGTGCGTTCTTCTTGCCCTGTTCGAACAGGTCGCGCACCCGGCTGGCTCCGACACCGACGAACATCTCGACGAAGTCCGAGCCGCTGATGGTGAAGAAGGGAACGTTGGCTTCCCCCGAGATGGCGCGCGCGAGCAGGGTCTTGCCCGTTCCGGGAGGCCCCATGAGCAGCACGCCCTTGGGAATCCGCCCCCCGAGGCGCTGGAACTTCTGCGGCTCCTTGAGGAAGTCGATGATTTCCTGGAGTTCTTCCTTCGGCTCGTCGACGCCGGCCACGTCCTTGAAGGTGACCTTCTTCTGCTGGTTGGAGGTCAGCTTCGCCCGGCTGCGCCCGAACGACATCGCGCGGTTGCCCGGCGCCTGCATCTGCCGGATGAGGAAGAAGAAGAGTCCGACGATGAGCAGGATCGGCAACCAGCTCAGCAGGGTCACGATCCAGGGAGTGCGGCTCGCGTCGTCGGCCTGCACGTTGATTCCGCGGTCCAGCAGGGTGGACACCAGACCCTCCATCTCCGGCGCGAAGGTCTTGAAGGACTTGCCGTCCACGTCCGTTCCGGTGATCTCGCTTCCGGCCCCGGTTCCGCTGATGCGGACGTCGGTGACCTTGTCCTCTTCCACGCGCTGCATGAACTGGGTGAAGGACAGCTCGTTCTCCTCTTCGGAGATCCGGCTCGAGACGTTCCAGAACAGGATCAGCACGAGCGAGGCCGTCAGCCAGAACATGAGGTTCTTCATCGTCGAACTCATCTCAACTCGAACACACGCGGGGAGCGGGCCGCGTGACCCTGTTCACCGGTTCCCGGTTCTCGTCACTCATATGAAGGAAGTCCCGGCAAATTATAGGTTGCGGCCCCGATCTCCCGGCCGGCCCGGCCCCGCGATCCGACAATGGCTTCGGCAGGACGCACGCCACATCGGAGTCCTTCAGGGCCCGCCGGCGCCGGCGGCGGAGGCCGTTCCGGCCGGCGAGACCGTCAGCACCCGTCCCTCCAGCCGCGCGACCGCCCCCGGGAGGTCCAGCGACGATCCGCCGCGGCCGGCCCGGACGAGGCCGAGAACCGCCTCGATGTGCACGGCCCCGATCCGCCGCAGATCTCCGCGGGCGATCCTGAGTCCTTCGCGGACGAGCCGGCGCGCGAGCGCGGGCTGCGCCGTCCCGAGCGCGGCGGCCGGGAACCGGACGAGGGTGGAACCGCCACGTTCCACCACGCTCGCAACCTCCCGGAAGCGTTCGGCGGTGATTTCGCTCAGCCACTGCTCGTCGTCGCGCAGGAGCGAGGCGGTCCGCCCGAGCGCCGCTTCCGCCTGCGGGTTCACCGCGTCCCGGAGGAGCGGAAGGGCCCGGCGCCGGATGCGGTTGCGGGTGAACTCCTCGAGTTCGTTGGAGGGATCGGGATAGAACGGCCACCCCGCCTCGGTGACGAGCCGGCTGATCTCGCTCCGCGAAACCGATAGCAGGGGTCGGACGATCACGAGTCCCCGCCCGTCGTTCCGGACGGGGCTCATGGCGCCGAGCCCGAGGGTGCCGGCGCCGCGAGCCAACTGGAGCAGAACGGTCTCGGCCTGATCGGTCAGGGTGTGCCCGAGAAGAACCGTGGGGACGCCCCGTTCCCGGGCGATTCCGGCAAGGAAATCGAGCCGGGCCAGCCGGCCGCTCTCCTCGGTCGAGCGGCCCTCCCGGCGGGCGCGGTCCCGGACGTCTTCCCGGCCGGAGACGCATTCGATCCCGAGCGAAGCCGCGACGGTCCGCGCGAATCGGGCCTGCTCCCCGGAATCGGGGCGGAGCCGGTGGTCGAGGTGCGCCGCGAGGAGCGCCGGACCACCGGCCGTCTCGCGCACCCCACCGGGTCCGCCGAGCAGGTGAAGAAGGGCCGTCGAGTCCATGCCACCGGAAAACCCGACCAGGACGCACCGGTTCCCGGCATCGTCCGGAAACCACTCCAGGGCGTCCGCGATCGCTTTCCGCACGGCCGCGAGAACGGGGCGCCCCGGCCCTTTCCTACCCGGACGTGGCTCGTTGGAGACCCCGGGACCGGGCGCCGTCTCAGTGGCCATCCTCTTTCTCTCCCGGGCGCGATGGCCCCGGGGTGACCGGTTCGATGCGCAGCCGGGTGATCCGGTGGCCGTCCACGGCCATCACGCGGAGCACGGCGCCGGGAATCGAGACGGTTTCACCCTCTTCGGGGATGCGGCCGGTTCGGGCGAGCACGAATCCCGCCACGGTGTCGTAGTCATCGCCCGGCGGAATCTCGATCCTCGATTCAGGGCCGCTCGAGCCGGGTTCGTGCTGGGCGAGTTCGGCGTTGGCCTCGGAAACGGTCAGGGTGCCGTCGAGCAGAAAGCTCCCCCCGGGCCCCGGCGCGCTCTCGCCCGGTCCGGGGCTGCGAATGGCTCCGAGGAGCGAACTCGAGGTGACCAGCCCTTCGACGCCCCCGTGTTCATCCACCACGATGAGCAGGCGGCAGGACTGTTCGCGCATCTGGACGAGCGCCTGGGCGAGCGTTGCGGTGCCCGGAGAAAAGCGCGCCGGCGTCAGGTGGTTTTCCGGCCGGAAGCCGGCCCCGGACTCGACTGCCGGCAGGACATCGCGAAGATCCACGACGCCCCGCACGTCGTCGAGGGTGCTCCCCACCACCGGGAGCCGGGTGTGGCCGTGGTGGCGGAAGAGCCGCATCGTCTCCGAGACGTCCGCGCCCAGAGGGACGGCCACGATCGCCCGCCTCGGGGTCATGACCTCGGTGAGCCGCCGCCCGGTCGCATCGGCGAGTTTCACCAGGACCTGCCGTTCGACCGCGTCCGTGTCGGGGGATCCGAACCGCAGGCTCTCCCGCATCTCGGCCGCGCTGATGGTCGCCTCCCGCGCCGGCCGCGAGATGCCGACGACCCGCAGCAGGTTCGTCACCAGCCAGGACAGCGCGGCGGCGATCGGGCCGAGGAGCCAGAGCAGCCCCTGCACCGGGCGCACCATGCCCAGCGACCACTTCTCGGAGTGGCGGGCGGCGATGCTCTTGGGCACCATCTCGCCGAAGACGAGCAGGGCGGCGCCGACGAGGAGCGTCGCGAGGGTTGCCGCGCGGGCGCGCTCCTCGGTGGTTTCCGCTCCGGCGGACAGCACCACGGTAGCCAGCACGCCGGCGAGTACGTTGGCGAAGACGTTCCCCGTCAGGATGGCTCCCAGGAAACGTTCCGGATGCTCGGCCACCCGGACCACCGCGGCCGCTTTGCGGCTGCGGACTGCCAGCGCGCGCAGGCGGTGCAGCCGCACCGCCATGAACGCGGTCTCCGATCCCGAGAAGAAGGCCGAAAGGACGAGCACTCCGAGGAGCGCCGCCGCGAAGGCCCAGGTCACCTAGCAGCCTGTGGACAAAGTCACGCGGCGTTCGGCAGGCGATGCATCCCGGCTGAAACGCTCCACTTCGTTGCGCTCATCGTTGCATTTCGGTCGGAATACACCCGGTATTCCTCCCTCATGCGCCTTGTCAGCCGGGCGCCTCGCCCGCCTCGGCGCTCACGCCACTTTATCCACAAGCTGCTAGCGACCTGTCAACGTGCGGTATTTGGTGTCCCGCTGCACCGGGGTGAATCCGGCTTCCCGGATCAGGATCTGCACCTCGTCGATGCTCGTCCGGTTGATGAAACCCGTGCAGGCGTGGACGTTCTCTTCGAGCAGCGTGCCTCCGAAGTCGTCGGCGCCCCAGTGCAGGCCGACCTGGCCGGCCTTCTTCCCCTCGCTGAACCACGATGCCTGGATGTGGTCGAAGTTGTCCAGCACCAGGCGCGCGGCTGCGAGAATCCGGAGGTAGTCGTTCGGCCCGGCGTAGTGGGGGATCTTCTTGACGAGAGGAGTGTTCCCGGGTTTGAAGCTCCAGGGCACGAACGCCGTGAATCCATGGAACTCGTCCTGGAGTTCCCGGATGCTCGTCAGGTGGGTGACGATGTCCTCCGTCGTTTCCACATGGCCGTACATCATGGTCGCGGTACTCACGAACCCAACGGAGTGGGCCTCCCGATGCACATCGAGCCAGGCGGACGCCCCCCCCTTCTTGTGGGACACCTTTCGCCGCACCCGGTCGCTCAGGATCTCGGCGCCGCCCCCGGGGAGCGTGTCCTGTCCCGCCTCCTTGAGCCGGACGAGAACCTCGCGAATGCCGAGCCCGCTGACCTTGGCCATGCCTTCGACTTCCACCGCCGACCAGTAGTGCGGGGTGACCTCCGGAAAGCGTTCGCGCGTTCCGCGGACCAGATCGAGGTAGTAGTCGAGCGGGAGCGATTCGTTGACCCCGCCCTGCAGGAGGACCGTCGTCGCGCCCTGTTCGACCGCTCTGCCGATGCGGTCCAGCATGTCCTCGACCGAATGGGTGTAGGCCTCCGCGTGTCCCGGGGGCCGGTAGAAGGCGCAGAAGGTGCAGTCCACTTCGCAGACGTTCGTGTAGTTGGGATTCGTATCGACCACGAAGGTGACTTCCCGCTCGGGATGCCGGCGGAAACGGTCGTGGTTTGCCAGTTCTCCGACGAATAGCAGGGGAGCCTCGTCCATCAACCAGACGGCATCGGCTTCCGAGAGCCGGACGCGGCTTTCCACCTTGCGCCGGATCCGGTCCATCGCGCCAGTCAACATGATGCGCCGCTCTCCTGCCTCGCCGGTGACGAAGAGACGAGGTTCCCTTCCCTTGCCAGTCGCCGGAAGGTTTCGAAACCCCGGCGCTCCGGCTCGTCGAACCGGTAGGTGAAATCCAGGAGGTACCTCGCGATGGTCGACCTGTCGCCCAACGGCCCCGCCGCCTCGCCGGCGATTTCGGGAATCCTCTCGATGCCACGCTCGAGTGAGGCGGCGATCGTGTCCTCGAGCGCGGACCGCTTGGCCGAAGTCAACGACCGGCGCGCGCTCCAGATGGCGAAGACGAAGGGCAGTCCGGTCCACTCCCTCCAGCGGGCGGCGAGGTCGAAACGGTAGGGAAACTGCGGATCGGGCCGTTCCCGCTCCCGAAGCGCCTCGTCGCCGATGAGGAGGACGGCTTCGTGTTCCCGCGTGACCCCCGCGCGGTACACGGGACGCTCGATGCCGATCCGCTGCTCGAGCCAGAGCCGGAGAAGCAGCACCGACGTCGAGGTCTCCCGGGTGATCTCGATGGTCCTTCCACCGAGTTGTTCCGGTGGGCGGCGCGAGAGGAGAAACACGCTGCCCGCCTGCTTGCGGCAGGCGATTCCGAACGTTCCCTGCGCGTCTCCCAGCGGCGAGTACCGCTCTTCGTTACGAATCAGGTCTCCCACCGAAAGAAGTCCGGCGTCGAGCTCGGAAGTCGCCGCGAGCCGGCCGATCTCTGATGGAGACGCCCGGAACACGCGCAGGCCCGGAAAGGGCTCGAATGGTCGGGTATTGAGGTAGGCGAGTTGCCCGAGCAGCAGGCGCACGAAGGAGAACCGGACCCGCCGGCGGTCAGGCGGCCTCCCAGACCTGCACCACGTTGTAAAGCGCGTCGCGCTCCACGGGGACCTTGCCGGCGTCCTGAATCATCTGGATGAGCCGCTCCCGGGCGACGCCGACCGGACTCGTCGCCTGCGCGAGATGGGCGATCTTCTCTTCGCCGATGGTTCCGTCGAGGTCGCTGGCCCCGAAGTTCAGCGCCATGGCCGCCGAGTCCTCGCCGAGCATCACCCAGTACGCCTTGACATGGGGGAAGTTGTCGAGGAGCAGCCGGGCGCAGGCGACGGTTCGGAGATCCTCGAGCACCGACGCCTGGCGCTCGGCGAGCCCGGTGTTGCCCGGCTGCAGGGCGAGCGGGATGAACGACTGGAACCCGGCGGCGGCAGGGTCCCGTCCATCCTGCGCGTCCCGAAGCTGGATCATGTGATCCACCCGTTCCCCGAGCGTCTCGATGTGCCCGTAGAGCAGGGTCGCGTTCGTCATGATCCCCATGCGATGCGCCGCCCGGTGCACTTCGAACCAGCGTTCGCGACCGATCTTGGTCTTGAACGTCTCCTTGCGGACGCGGTCCGAGAACACTTCCGCTCCGCCTCCCGGGAGCGTCCGGAGGCCCGCCTCCTTCAGTTGGCTCAGGATGTCCTCGATGCTGGTCTTCTCCAGCCGGGCGAACCAGTCGATCTCAACGGCGGTCCACGCCTTGATCTGGACGGTCGGATGGTTCCGATGGATCTCGCGAACGATCTCGAGATAGCGGGCGAAGGGCCACTTGGGGTGCAGGCCCCCCACGATATGGACCTCGGAGAGTTCGTCGGACACCTGGGCGAGGACTTCCTCGAGGGATTGCTCGTACGCATGTGCGTCGCCCGGCTTGGCGGCGAAATCGCAGAAGACGCAGGAAAGAACGCACAGGTTCGTCGGGTTGATCTGCCGGTTCACCACGAACTGGACCCGGTCCCCGTTGCGCGCCCTGGCGGCGTGGTCCGCCATCCGGCCCAGCGCCGGCAGGTCGACGGTCTTCAGCAGCGCGATCCCATCGTCGAAGTCGAGGCGATCTCCGGCCAGAACCTTCTCCCAGATCGGGACCAGGGACCGGTCGCGGAACGCGACGCCTTCGGCAATCAGCACGGGGAATCTCCGGCGCAAGGCGCCTCGATGAAGGGCAAAAATCTTAGCAGCCGGTGGTGAAACCTGCGTGAGCGCCGAGAGCGGTGAGGTGCCCGGCTGACAAGCACCGGCGCACCCGTCTGAAGACCGGCGCTTGCGGCGCCTACCGGGTCTCTTCTTCCCGCCAGCCGGGCGCGTCGCCGAGTCCCAACACGCCGAGCACCTTGTCGCAGAAGCCGTCGACGACTTCGGCCATGGAGTCGGGGTTCCGGTACCAGGGAGGGGCCACGGGCATCACGATCCCGCCCGCTTCGGAAACCGCGAGGGCGTTCCGCAACGTGATGGTGGACCACGGGGTCTCGCGCACGCAGAGGACGAGGCGCATGCGCTCCTTGAGGGCGACCTGAGCTGCCCGGGTAATCAGGGTGTCCGCGATTCCGTTCGCGACCTTGCCCAGTGTCGAAAGGCTGCACGGGATCAGGACCAGGGCTTCGTAGCGGTTGGAACCCGAGGACCACGGAGCGGCCAGATCGGAGTCGCGATGAACACGTCGGACGTGTTCCTTCAGATCATCCAGCGCCAAGCCGGTCTCGAGCCGCAGCACCTCCTCTCCCCAGCGGGAGACGATGAGGTGTTTCTCGCCCGGACAGCGCTTCAGGAACCGGACACCGTAAACCGCTCCCGAAGAGCCCGACATGCCGACGACGATTCTCATGACACGGGAATGGGGGACCGGGAAAGCAGTATGCCCAGGAAGACGACGCATCCCAACACCGCGTTCACCTGAAAGAACGCGAAGTTCACCCGGTGCCGGAGTCGATGCTGGAGGAGGAAGAGGCCGCCGGTGAGGAGGAACAGGAGACCGGACACCGTGCCATGAAGCGAGGTCGAGAACAGAATCATAAGAGCACAGAACGCGAGGGCATGCATTCCGGCGGCAACCCTTACGGCCTGCCGGCTTCCGATCGCTGCAGGCAGGGAGAAGACACCGGTCCTGCGATCCGACTCTTCATCGAGGGTTGCATAGAGGATGTCGAAGCCTGCGGACCAGAGCGCCGTAAAGATGGACAGCAACACGATCGGAAGAAGACCTCGCCATTCGAGAGCCACGGCGTAGAACCCGCACAGTGGGCCCAGAGCGAGCGTGATGCCGAGTCCGAGGTGCGCCCACCTGGTGGTTCGCTTCAGGAGTGGGTAACCGACGAAGGCCGCCAGCGGGATTGGAGCGATGACGAGGCAGCGGGGCGAGATGGCCCAGGCCGCCGCCAGGGCGACGAGGCACGCGAGGATCGCGACGGCCACTGCACCCCGGAGGGAGATCGCCCCCGCGGGCAAGGCGCGACTCGCCGTACGTGGATTCTGTGCGTCCAGATGCCGGTCGAGGATGCGGTTCAGCCCCAGCGCGGTTGTGCGCGCTCCCGTCGCCGCGACGAGAATCAACACCGCAGTGCGCAGGGTGAGTGGCGGTTCCGCCAACAGCGCACCCGCATAGATCAGCGGAACCGAGAACAGCGTATGTTCGATCTTGAGATAGTCGGCCCAAACCTTGAGGCGCTGTCTCACCGAGGTCTGCACGTTACCGGGCGTCCGAGGGAACTGGTGCTCATACTGGTTGAAGGAAGTGAGCCATGCAGTCCGCAAGACTAGCAGCCTGTGGTGAAACTCACGCGGCAGTCGAACGGCGATGCATCCCGCCTGAATCGCGCCTCTGCGAGGCGCTCTGCGTTGCGTTTCGGTCGGAATACGCTCGGTATTCCTCCCTCACGCGCCTTGTCAGCCCGGCGCCTCGCCGTTCTTGGTGCTCACGCCAGTTCCACCACAGGCTGCTACCAGCCGTCCAGGTGTTCATGGCTGCGGTTGATCTACGGTGTCAGCCGGTTCCGGAAACGTTCATCGGTTGACCGAACCTCGAGGGCAGTGTTACGCTGAAGTTGCGGTTTGCACAGCGGCATGTGGTTCGTTGATTCGTTTCCGCTTGCCCGGTTCCTCACGAAGGGTGAAAAGAACTGTAATGAAGAAGAAAGCGCGGCGATCGGCCAAGAAGAAAACGCGCAGGAAGGTAGCTGCGCGGGTGGCGTCGCGTAGTGGCGCTGCCCGAAAGAAAGTCTCGCGCAAGAAAGCAACACGGAAACGGTTGACGCGCACGGCAACCGCGCGCAAGAAGGTGTCGCGCAAGAAGGTCACCCGGAAGAAGGTCACCCGGAAGAAGGTCACCCGGAAGAAGGTCACCCGGAAGAAGGTCACCCGGAAGAAGGCGACCCGCAAGAAGGTGACGCGGAAGAAAGCCACCCGCAAGAAGGCGACCCGGAAGAAGGCCACTCGTAAGAAGGCGACCCGCAAGAAGGCGACCCGGAAGAAGGCGTCTCGAAAGAAGGCGACCCGAAAGAAGGCCACTCGTAAGAAGGCGTCCCGTAAGAAGGCGTCCCGTAAGACGGCGTCCCGTAAGAAGGCGTCCCGTAAGAAGGCGTCCCGTAAGAAGGCGTCCCGTAAGAAGGCCACCCGGAAGAAGGCGTCTCGTAAGAAGGCGACGCGGAAGAAGGCCACGCGGAAGAAGGCCACGCGGAAGAAGGCGTCTCGAAAGAAGGCGACGCGTAAGAAGGCGACCCGCAAGAAGGCCACTCGGAAGAAGGCCACCCGTAAGAAGGCGACCCGAAAGAAGGCCACTCGTAAGA
>CAYUVU010000033.1:0-2619 GCA_964448205.1 uncultured Acidobacteriota bacterium | reverse complement strand
GGGTGTGGGGAGGGGTATCCCCTCCCCACGAAAGAGGGCGGCTAGATGGCGTTCGCCGAGACCGGGTTCGGCAAGACCTTTGCCGCGTTCGGGCCCGTTCCGGCGGAGGGGATGGCCGACCGGCTGCCGGCCCCCGAGGCGGGCGCCTTCTATCTCGTCGGGGGCGCGGACAGCTGGCTCCGCCAGCAGACGCTGCGAAAGCTGGCGGACCACCATCTCGGACCGCAGCCGGCGCCGTTCCGGCTCCGCCGCTTCGACGGCCGGACGGCGGGCGCCGAGCAGGTGGTGAGCGCCACGCGCACGGTTTCGTTCAGCGGATCCCCCGTCGTCCTCATCGAGAACGGCCTGCGGATCGCCCAGCCGCCCGCCACCGCCAAAGGGCTCTCCGGCTTGGTACTGGAGCTTCTCGATCGACCGCCGGGGCGGGCGGTCATCGCTCTCGAATGGGAGCGGAATCCCGACCGGAGGCGCAAGGACTGGAAGGCGCTGGCCTCGTCGCTCAGCGACGCCCTCGCCGGCGGCGGGGCGCTGGTGCTCGATTGCGATGCGCCGCCCCCGGCCCGGATGACCCAGTGGATCCGCCGCGCCGCCCGCGACCGCGGTCTCACCCTGCCCGAGCAGGGCGCGGAGCTGCTCTTCGAGCGGTTCGGCCGGGAACTGCGCCAACAGGTGAACGAGATCGAAAAGCTCGCGATCTACGCCGCCGGGGACCAGGGCGGAGAGGTCACGCTCGGGGACATGGAGCAGGTGCTCGGCGGCGGCAGCGTCCAGGACCGGTTTCGTTTCACGGACGCCCTGCAGGCCGGCCGCACCGAGACGGCGCTCTCGTCGCTCGAGTCGCTGCTTCGGGACGGCGAGTCGCCGCAGGCGCTCATGGCCCTGCTGTACCGGCTCGTCACCCAGATCCAGTTGGCCCAGGCCCACCGTGGGAGCGAACCCCTCACCGAGGTCCTGCGGGTGCCCCGCCGGGTCGCCGATGACCTCGAGCGCGCGGCCCGCCGCTTCCGCCCCGCCGAACTCAGGGCCATGCTCCGGCAGCTCGCCGAAATGGACCTGCGGATGAAAACGACCCGGGTCCCGGATCGCGCTGCGCTCGCCTCGCTGGCGCTGCTCCTCGGCAAAGGATCGTCCGCCGCGCGGCAGCACCGGGCGTAGCGGC
Organism: uncultured Acidobacteriota bacterium; assembly: GCA_964448205.1. Taxonomy (GTDB): domain Bacteria; phylum Acidobacteriota; class Vicinamibacteria; order Marinacidobacterales; family Marinacidobacteraceae; genus Marinacidobacterium. Next base: position 1,460 of record CAYUVU010000033.1, on the reverse strand, counting down.
CTCCAGCCGGGCGGCGCCGGGAAGACGGACTTGACCCGTAGAATCCGCGCCGTGACTCCGACTCTGCCCCGGGAACCCGGAATCGACCGGCTATCCGCGCATCACCTGCACGCCCTGGCCGTGGCCGTGCTCATCGACCGTTATCTCAAGGTGGATCCGACGCCCGAGCGACTGGCGGACCTCGCCGGCAAGGTGGCCGGGTTCGCGGAAAAGGAACTGTTCCCCCACTTTCAGGTGGAGGAGACCGCGCTCTTCCCCGCGCTGCGGGAGGCGCTCGACTCCGATCCGCTGATCGACGAGCTGATTGCCCACCACCGGAACATGGAGGACCTGGTCGGGCGCCTCGCGGAGTCCTCCGCCCGGGAGCGCGCGTCGCTGCTCAGGGAGTTCGGGGGATCGCTGCGCCGCCACATCCGGATGGAGGAAGTGGAGCTCTTCCGGCAGATCGGCGGCCGGCTCGACGAAGCCGGACGGGAAGAACTCGGCCGGAAAGTCGACGAAGCGGCGCAAGCGATGGGCCTCACGGTCCACAAGCTCTGGTAGGCCCCCACCAAGCCACGGCGACTGGCGCACCTGGCCTCGCCCCGCTGACGGACTAGAGTGCGGGCATGGCTCCGCAATCGCTGCACCGGGATCCGAGCCTGATTCCGCTCTCGCATCAGCATCAGCACGGGCTCGCGTTGACGGTCTTCATCGACCGGGGTTTGAAGGCGGAACCCACCCGCGAGAAGGGGCTGGAGCTCGCGGCGAAGGTCGCCCGCGCCGCCGAGGCCGAACTCCTCGGGCACTTCCGGGTCGAGGAGGAGATCCTCTTCCCCGCCGTCCGGCCCTTCCTTCGTTCCGGGGCGTTGCTCGACCGCCTCATCGCGGAGCACCGGGTGATGGAGGACCTCATGCGGCGTATCGCGGAAGCTACCGACGAGGACCGGATCCCCCTGCTGAAGCGGTTCGGAGAGGTGCTCCACGGCCACATCCGCACCGAGGAGCGCCAGCTCTTCGAGGAAATCCAGGGCGAGCTGGACGCATCGCAGCTCGCCGCGATCGGGCGCGACATCGCGGCGAAGATCGAGGCCGTCTGCCCGCTCACCGGCAATCCGCCCTCGGGCGAGCGGTCGCCGTAGACACCGGAAACGCCCGCCGGAGGGCGCGCTCCCCGTGGTACGCTCCGCCCCCTGATGCAGCTCGACGAATCCGCCCAACCTCCGGAACCCAGCCGGAGAACCGCCCCCGTCGAGGTGCGCCCTTCCGGTACCCGCCATGGTTCTCACCAAGACCCCGCTGCTCGCGGAGACGGTGCGCAAACTGGTGTCCCGGGGGGCCTTCGCTAACGCCCACCGCATCCTCGAGAAGCTGCATCCGGCGGATGTGGCGCAGGTTCTCGCCGACCTGCCGGAGGCCTACCGGCTGAAGACGTTCCGGGTCGTCTTCCAGCGGGATCTCAATCTCGCCGCGGCCGCGCT
>CAYUVU010000032.1:0-1963 GCA_964448205.1 uncultured Acidobacteriota bacterium | reverse complement strand
GTCATCGCGGAGCGGAGCGCCGCGCGTGCCGGTCTGGAGACCGGCGTTCCAAGCCGTCGCGTCCCTACTGCGAGGACAGGCTGCGGTGGACGAGGCGGACGAAGCGCTCGGCGTTCACGAACCCGGCCGCGTCCGGCGCCCAGCCGATGTCGGTGCCGATCCCGGTGACGAGGGCGACGTAGTCAGCCGCGGCATCGTCCTCGCTCTGGCCGGCCGCGACCCGCTCGCTGATCCGCTCGCGGGCCATCTTCAGCGCTTCCCCGTACTTGACCAGGGTGGCGCGGTCGGTGACCGGACCGTGGCCGGGAATGATCTTCGTCTGGCCGTCCGTCGCCGCGGCGACCTTCTCGGCAGCCGCGATCAGGCCGTCCACATGCCCCCCGGAATCGACGTCGATGAACGGGAAGGCGCCGTTGAAGAACAGGTCACCCATGTGGACGACGTTCGCGCCCCGGAAGAAGATGATGGAGTCGCCGTCGGTATGCGCGGTGGGAGCGTGGACCGCCTCGATGGCCAGCCCGTTCCAGTGCAGGGTGACGCCGTGGTCGAAAGTCACCACCGGAAGGGCTTCGGGGGCCGCCTGGTCGCTGCGGCCGACCAGGTCCGCGAAGTCGGCCGGGTTCATCCGCCGGCGGACGTTCTCGTGGGCGACGATCAGGCTTCCGGCCTTGCCGAGGTTCTCGTTGCCGCCGGTGTGATCCCCGTGCCAGTGGGTGTTGACCACGAAGCGCACCGGCTCGCCGGTGATCGAGCGCACCGCGGCGAGGATCTTGTCGGTGAGCGGGGCGTACTGGTCGTCCACCAGGAGGGCCCCGTCGTCACCGGTCGAAAGGCCGATGTTGCCGCCGCGTCCGAAGAGAACGTGAATCCCACCGCCCAGGTCCTCGCTGGTGATGGAGACGGCGTCCCAGTCCACGTCCTGGGCCAGCGCCGGGAACGCGACGAGCGAGAGGCACACCGCGGTGAGGACGAGCCGCCGCGAGCGGCGAGCGGGTGAATCAGTCAGGAACATGGCGGTACGAACTCCGGAAACGGAAGGATGGCGGCCGCACGAACCCCTGCGGCCTGAATCAGGGCCCGGCGACGGTGGTCAGCAGCCGACGCAGGCGTTGTTGTTCTGGGCGCCGTAGCTGGCGAGGAGCGCGATCGTCTCCGGGAACGGGTTGATGCGCTGCACCGGCCCGTTCGCCAGGTCGATGGTCGTCTGGCCGGTCCGGGCCACGGCGAGCGGATCGGCGCCGTGGTCGATCAGATACTGCACGAGCCAGGTATCGCCGCGCGACGCCGCGTGGTGGATCGTGGAGTAGCCGTTGTGGTCGCGCACGCTCGCGTCCGCGCCGCACTCCTCCACGAGGTACCGCACCGCGTCATGCCAGGAGTCGGGCGCGTGTCGGTGGGAGTTGGCCGCGAGTCCCAGCCCGTATCCCACGCCGGACGCGGCGTGGATCGGATAGACGGCCGGATCTCCGAACTCCGCGGGTGGCAGGCCGGAAGGATCCGGATCTCCCTCCTCGATGAGCATGGGGAGACGCCGCCGCTCCGGCACCTTGATCGTCGGGATGTGCGGGTCCGCCCCGTTCGCCACCAGCAGCTTCATCGCCGGGATGTCCAGCGAGTAGGCGGCGCGCCAGAACGCCGTCGCCCCGCTGCGGTCCACCCCGAGCTGATCCACGTTGTAGACGGTGTACCAGAGGGAGCTGTCGATCCGGGCGTTCACGTCGGCGCCCGCGTCGATCAGCGCCTGCATGAGCTCGAGGTGCGAGGTCTCCTGCTGCAGGTAGTCGGCGGGCTGCGGGTGCCGGGCCTTCGGAATCCACTGGGTGTTGACCGCCCCGTAGAGCGGGGCGGCGTTCTGCGAATCCGCCAGGGTCGGGTCGGCGCCGCGCTCGAGCAGTCGCATCGCGAGGTCGAAGTGGCCGTTGATGGTCGCCATCAGCAGCGGAGTCGTCCCGCTGCCGTCGGC
>CAYUVU010000031.1:0-4507 GCA_964448205.1 uncultured Acidobacteriota bacterium | reverse complement strand
TGCACCGCCGCCGTGGATTCGTACCCGCCGCGGTGCGTGCCCTCACCGTGCTGACCCTCTCCCTACCCCTCGCCGCGCAGGACCCGGCCCGCGCGGGTCCGGACTTCTCCCAGGGCGTCGAGGGCCGGGTCGTGGATGACTCGGGCGGGGCCATCCCCTACGCCGAGGTGGCGCTCAAGGGCTCCCCACGCCTTGTCCGGGCTGACGCCGACGGCCGCTTCCGGCTGACGGGCCTCGAAGTCGGCGCGGTGACGATCATAGTCTCGGCCCAGGGATACGCGGCAGTGGAGATGGAAGTCGAAGTGGGCCCGGAAGGTGTGTTGCCGGCGATCGCGCTCGTCCGGGATCCCGTGGCCCTGGACGCGATCACCGTGACCGGGACGATGAAGGCCACGAGCATCAAAGCCTCGCCTGTGAAGGTGAACGTCGTGCCCCGGGCGGTGCTGCAGCGCAACGCGACGAACAACCTGGCCGAGGCGATCGGCTACGTGAACGGTCTCTACCAACAGGTCGATTGCGGCGTCTGCTACACCAACAGCCTCCGCATCAACGGGATGGAGGGTCCTTACACGGCTGTGCTCATCGACGGGATGCCGATCATGAGCTCCCTCGCGTCGGTCTACGGTCTCAACGGGATCAACCCGGCGCTGGTCCAGCAGGTAGAGATCATGAAGGGTCCGTCGTCGACGCTATACGGGTCCGAGGCCATGGCCGGGGTGATCAATGTCATCACGAAGGACCCGCGCTTCAGCCCGCGCTTCACGCTGGATGCTTCGGGGACCTCCGACGCGGAAGGGAACGTCGACTTCGGCCTCGCGACCGAACCGGGCGACGTGAGCGGCGTCCTGTCGGGCAACGTGGCATACAATTCCCGTTTCGTGGACGACAACGGGGACGGCTTCACCGACTTCCCGCTCAACAGGCGCGGGGTCGTCTTCGGGAAGATGAATTGGAGCCCCGGCGGACAGAGGCGGGCATCGCTGACCACGAGGTACGTCTACGAGGATCGTTTTGGCGGGGTCGAGGCGTGGAATGCCGCCCATCGCGGAAGCGGCGAGGTCTACGGCGAGTCGATCCTTACGAATCGGGTCGAGGTGCTCGGGGCGTACCTCCCGAGCTGGTCCGCCGATGTCCGTTTCGAGGGCTCCTACGCATGGCACGACCAGGACTCGTGGTACGGTGACTCGAACTACGATGCCAGTCAGCACACGGCGTTTGGGAATGCCCTCTGGGGGCGAATGGTCGGTCGGCACGATCTGTTGGTCGGCGCCACGGCGCGGTACCAGACCTACGACGACAACACACCCGCCACGGCCGGGATCGACAGGCGGTTCATCCCCGGCCTCCTCGCCCAGGACGAAGTGCGGATGGCCGGTGGCGCCCTGACGGGGCTGGCCGGATTTCGGGCCGACCATCACGACGAGCACGGCGTGATTGCGTCTCCGCGCCTGGCGCTGAAGTGGGACGCGGCGGAGCACACCGCGATTCGGTGGAACGCCGGTACCGGCTTCCGGGTGGTCAACCTCTTCACTGAGGACCACGCCGCGCTCTCGGGTGCACGCGATGTCGTGATCGCGTCAGAGCTGGCGCCGGAGCGCTCGCGCAGCATCACGCTGAATGTGAACCGGATCATCGAGTTCGGGCCCAACCCGATGATGATCGACGTCGACCTCTTCCACACCAGCTTCTCGAACAGGATCCGGCCCGACTACGACGTCGACCCCAATCTGATCGTCTACGACAACCTGAGCGGGCATGCCGTGAGTCGGGGGATCGCCGTCGCATTCAACCAGAACATCGACTTCGACCGTTTCCTCTACTCCGCCGGGGCGACCTTCCAGGACGTCTATGTGGTGGATGCGGGCGGGGACCGGGAGAAGGACTTCTTCGCTGCGGGTGTGCGCGCGGTGTTCAGCGCCACCTACAACCTGCGATCCCTCCCGCTGAGCCTGGACTACACGGGCAGCGTTACCGGCCCGATGCGGTTACCGAGCTACGACGAGCCCTTCGCCCGACCCGAGCGCTCGCCTACCTACTCGGTCCACAACGTGCAGGCCGCGCTGACCCTCGACGCCCGTGCCACGCTCTATCTGGCCGTGAAGAACGTCTTCGACTTCGCGCAGCCCAGCCCGCTCATCGATCCGGCCAACCCCTTCGGAGACGCGTTCGATACAGCGTACATCTACGGACCCATGCGGGGCCGGCACGCCATGCTCGGGCTCCGGTACGGAGTGAGCCGATGAGCGCGCGCACGGCAGCCGTCGCCCTGGCCGCGCTCCTCTCGTTGGGCCATGCACGCGCTGTCGCCCAGGACCGGACGGACGAGGGCCTCACGGTCTACGGGCACGCGGACTACGACTGGACGGTCCGTCCGCTCGACGGCGATCCGATCGAGCTTGAAGCGTTCCGCGGAGATGTACTCTTCATCAACCTCTGGGCGTCGTGGTGCACGCCGTGCGTTCGGGAAATGGCGACAATCGAGCGCCTCGCCACGCGCCTGGCCGACACAGAAGTCCGGTTCCTGATCGTGGCTGCCGAGGGAGAGCGAGCGGTGCGACGCCACCTGCGGCGGTACACCTACGACCTCCCGATCTATCTGGAGGTCGACCCGATTCCGCCGGAGTTCGGGCTCCGTGGGCTGCCGACGTCGTGGATCGTGGACCGGGACGGGCGGATCCTGGTCCTGCGTCACGGCGAGGCGGTGTGGGATACCGATGACGTCGAGCGCTTTGTGAGGGCCTTGCTACCACGCTGAGCGCTCCGGCGGCGACGCCGACCGCAATCCGGCGGGTGCCTGCGACGGGGACTGCGGTCAGCCGTCGCCCCGCAGCGGGACGGTGTAGTTGAGCGACAGCCTCCCTCCGTCGGGGTAGATGGTCTCCCCGGTGAGATACGAGGCGTAGTCCGAGGCGAGGAACACGGCCACGGTCGCCACCTCTTCCGGATCGCCGATCCGCCCGAGCGGCGTCCGCGAGAGGATGGTGCGCCGCGCGGCCTCGTTCTGCACCACTCCCCCGAGCACATCGGTGAGGATCGAGCCCGGCCCGATGGCGTTCACCCGGATGTCGTGGGGCGCGAGTGCCATCGCCATGGCCCTGGTAAGTTGCGCGATCCCACCCTTCGAGACCGCGTAGGCGAGCTGGTCCGGGATGGCCACCACCGCGTTGGTGGACGACATGTTGATGATCGTTCCCTTCGTTCCCCGCCTCACCATCTCCCCGGCGACCAGGCGGCTGAGGAGAAACGCCCCCCGGAGGTTCACGGAGAGGACCCTGTCGAAATCCTCGACCGAGACATCGAGGATCGAGCCCGGCGCGATGATCCCCGCGTTGTTGAGGAGGATGTCCAGGGCGCCGAAGCGCTCCAGGCACGCGTCCAGGACTGCTCGACAGTCGCCCTCGGCGCTCACGTCCGCGTGCACCGCCAGCGTCGCGACGCCGGTCTCCGCCGCGATCGCTTCGGCCGTCCCGGCGCACTCGTCGGCCAGGATATCCGCCAGCACCACGTCGGCGCCGTGCCCGGCGAAGGCGCGCGCGCAGGCGGCCCCGATACCTCTCGCCGCGCCTGTGACGACGGCGGTCCTCCCGGCGAGCGAGATCATTCGCCGTAGGGCATCACCGGCTTCCTTCCCATCACGCGGAGGTACACCGCCAGCGACCCCCGGTGGTGCGCCGTGTGGTCGACGATTCCGTTGACGATGCCCGCCCGGGGCATCCCCTTCATCATGCGGTCGTCGGGGACGGGAGCGCGAAGCTCTTCCTCGGTCGCCGCCCCGACCGCACCGATCGCGGCATCGAATGCGCGCTCCAGCCAGGCGTTCGCCTCGGCCAGCGAACTGACCGCCCGGATCCGCGCCTCGATCCCGGCGAAGTCCATGTCCCAGCCGGCCCCGAATGCGCCCTCAACGAACCAGTCGACGGTGTCGGCGACGTGGGCGACCTGGCCCGCGACGGTGAACATCTCGGGGTCGGGTGCGAACTCCGAGTCGTCCTCGTTGAAGCCGGATGCCGTGCCGCGGAAGTACTTGAGGGAAGTCGTGAGTCGGGTTACCAGCGTTTCCTGATAGGTCACCTGAACTCCTCCCGGATAGTGTGTGAACCGGGAGTCTAGCCCGGAGCGTCGGCTCCCTCCAGCCCGTACTCCCAGCCATCGGTGCCCCTCGCGCCGCTACACTGCCGGCCCAATGGCCGGGCATCGGATCGAAGAACCCGCCGAGCGCGCTGCCGGCCCCGAAGCTGAAGACCCGGGTCGACCTGGGCATTGACGGAGGGGGCATCAGCCTAGCGCCTCATCCCGACCTGACATCGTCCTGGATCGATGAGAGCCGGAAGGAGGCGTGAGAGGATCCGAGTACCGACAGCCACCTGACCCTCGACCCCGGCGTGTCATTGCGGGTGGGCGGCTTCGATGTGGTGCTGTGCGCTGACGATGTGGCCGACATACCGCCGCCGATCCTGAACCGGCGGATGTTCGGCGACCCCGCGATGCACACCGCTCGGGGCAGGCG
>CAYUVU010000030.1:0-13178 GCA_964448205.1 uncultured Acidobacteriota bacterium | reverse complement strand
AGCTCCCGCTACGAATGGATGTTCTGGGACATGGCCTGGCGCCAGGAAGCCTGGCCCCTGTAGCGACCCGGGAACCGCGCGGGGACGCCCACCGCCCGCATGGCGCGCCGGCTTGGAACGCCGGACCTCCGGTCGGCATCGCGCGGGAACGCGAAACCCGCGTCAACGGCGCTGCCCCCCGGCAACGCCGAGGCCGGGCGGAGGAAGTCGTCCAGTCGGTGCCTACACCCGCCGCCCGGTCGGAGGGTGCGGTCCCTTACCCAGGCTGTCGAGGATCGGACAGTCCGGCCGGTGATCGCCCTTGCAGGCGCCGACGAGATGGCTGAGCTCGTCGTGGAGATGCTGTAGCTCCCGCTGCTTCCGCGCGATCTCCTCGAGCCGCGATTCCGCGATGCGCTTGACATCGGCGCTCGACCGCCTCCGGTCCTCGTAGAGGCCGAGCAGCTCCCGGCACTCGCCGATCGAGAACCCGAACTCGCGCGCCCGGCGCACGAACGCGAGCTTCCGTACCGCGCGGTCGTCGTAGGTCCGGTATCCCGCCCCCGAGCGGAACGGCGCCGATACGAGCCCGATCTCCGCGTAGTAGCGAACCGTCTTGACCGGCAGTCCCGCCGCCTTCGCCGTTGCCGAGATCTTCATGGCCGGATCCCCCTTGACTCTCCAGTAACTGGAAACATTAGAGTGCAAGGCGCCGGCGCCGCAACCGGCGCCGGACCCACCAGGAGGATTGGCGCATGGCCCACCACGGATCTCGGTCCGACGTCGTGACGCGCGACCCGGTCTGCGGGATGACCGTGGACCCGGAGGCCGGGAAGCCCCGCCTCGCACATGCCGGGAGCGTCTTTCACTTCTGCCACGACGGCTGCCGCGACCGCTTCGCGCGGGATCCCGCGGCGTACATCGAGGCGAAGGACCCGGTCTGCGGCATGACTGTCCAGCGGGCCACGGCGCGCTTCGTCGCGAAGCACGGAGGCCAGCGCTTCTATTTCTGCTCGGGCGGCTGCCGGAACAGGTTCGAGGCAGACCCGGACAAACACCTCGGGGACCCCCCGGTGAGCGAGACCGCACCGGACACGCCCCATACCTGCCCGATGCACCCCGAAATCGTGCGGGACGGGCCGGGCCAATGCCCGATCTGCGGGATGGCGCTCGAGCCGGTGATGCCGGCGGACACCGGGGGACCGAACCCGGAGCTTGTGGATTTCCGGCGCCGGCTCTCCGTCGGCGCGCCCCTGGCGCTGGCGGTTCTCGTTCTCGAGATGGGCGGGATGCTCGGTCTGCCGTGGGACGGCTGGCTGGGGACGGGCGCGGTCCGCTGGCTCCAGTTCGCACTGGCCACGCCGGTGGTCGCCTGGGTCGCGCGGCCCTTCTTCGGGCGCGGCTGGCGCTCCATCGTCACCGGCCGCCTCAACATGTGGACGCTCATCGCGATCGGCACCGGCGCGGCCTACGCGTTCAGCGTCGTCTCGCTGGTCGCGCCCGGGATCTTTCCGGCGGGCCTGGCGGAGGGCCCCTACCCGCCGCTCTATTTCGAAGCGGCCGCGGTCATCCTGATCCTCGTCCTCCTCGGCCAGGTGCTGGAGTTGACCGCCCGCGACCGGACGGGCGACGCGATCCGCGCGCTCCTCGACCTCTCGCCGAAGACCGTGCGGCGCGTGACGGATACGGGCGACGAGGACGCGCCGCTGAGCGCCGTGAAAACCGGGGACCGGCTGCGCGTTCGTCCCGGCGAGGCGGTGCCGGTGGACGGCGTCGTGGTCGAGGGCCGCTCCTCGGTGGACGAGAGCATGCTCACGGGCGAGTCCATACCGGTCGAGAAGACGCGACGCGATCCCGTCACGGGCGGCACGCTGAACCGGACGGGCTCGTTCGTGATGAAGGCCGAAGCCGTGGGGGGCGACACGGTCCTTTCCCGGATCGTCGCCATGGTCGCCGCCGCGCAGCGCTCGCGGGCGCCGATCCAGGCTCTTGCCGACCGGGTCAGCGCGTACTTCGTGCCGGCCGTGATCGCGATCGCCGCGCTCACCTTTGCCCTGTGGCTGATTCTGGGCCCCGTCCCGGCGCTGGGCTATGCCGTGGTGGCGACCGTCAGCGTCCTCATCATTGCCTGCCCCTGCGCGCTCGGTCTGGCCACCCCGGTATCCATCATGGTGGCGACGGGGCGCGGCGCGCAGGCCGGCGTGCTGCTCCGCGACGCGGAAGCGTTGCAGCGGCTCGCGGCGGTCGATGTCCTGATCGTCGACAAGACGGGCACGCTGACCGAGGGACGCCCGGAACTGACCGACGTGGCGGCGTTCGGCGGCGCCTCCGAGCAACAGGTGCTCGCGCTCGCCGCCGCGCTCGAACGTGGCTCGGAGCACCCGCTGGGCGAAGCCATCGTCGGGGGCGCGGAAAGGCGGGGGATCGAGCCGCTCGAGGCGGCGCAGTTCGAAGCGGTTCCCGGCGGTGGGGTGAAGGGCCGGGTCGGAGGGTCGCCGGTCGTGCTCGGCAACGCGGCGCTGGTCAGCGGGCTGGGCGTCGATGTCTCGGCTGCCGGCGCCCGGCTGGCCGAACTCCAGGGTGAGGGCAAGACGGCGATGTTGCTGGCCGCGGATGGCCGACTCGCGGGCATCGTCGCCGTGGCCGATCGCATCAAGGAGACGACGCCGGCCGCGATCCGCCGCCTGCGCGCGGCCGGCGTCGAAATCGTCATGGCGACCGGGGACAGCCGCCGAACCGCCGAGGCGGTGGCCCGCAATCTGGAGATTGATCAGGTGCGCTCCGAAGCTTCTCCTGGAGACAAGGCCGCGCTGGTCGCCGAAGTCCGCGCCCGGGGCTCGTCGGTCGCCATGGCGGGCGACGGCGTGAACGACGCCCCGGCCCTGGCCGCGGCGGACGTGGGAATCGCCATGGGTGCGGGCGCCGACGTGGCGATCGAAAGCGCCGGCGTGACGCTGGTGAAGGGCGACCTGGGAGGCATCGTCCGGGCGCGCCGGCTGGCGCAGGGAACGATGCGCAATATCCGCCAGAATCTGTTCTTCGCTTTCGTCTACAACGCCGCCGGCGTGCCGGTTGCGGCGGGGGTGCTCTTCCCGGTTTTCGGGATCCTGCTGTCACCCATGATTGCCGCGGCCGCCATGAGCCTCTCGTCCGCCTCGGTCATCGGCAACGCCCTGCGCCTGCGGGGAATACGCCTGTGACCCTGCGCACGGCGCCGTGCTGACCCGCGGGATGGTGCTTCCCTCTGCGCCCGCCGGAGCCGATTCGACGTTTCCGTTCGGCGTCCCGTAAGGGGCGACCACCGACACGTCGACCGCGGGCCTCCGGCCCGCTGTGCCGACCGGAGGTCGGCGTTCCAAGCCGTGTGCGACATCCCGCAGACGGGAGGTCCGCACTCCAGGCCAGCGCACCACGACGGGCAGCAGCGAGACGCGCCGCGCGGGCCTCCGGCCCGCTGTGCCGACCGGAGGTCGGGGTACCAAGCCGTGGTCAGCGAATCCAGACCGTCTTCCGGTTGGTGAACTCGATGAGGCCGTCCGGGCCCAGTTCGCGGCCGAACCCGCTGTCCTTGGTCCCCCCGAAGGGCACCCGCGGATCGGACTTGGTGATGCCGTTCACGAAGACGGCCCCGGATTCGATCTGCGGCACGAGTCGCTCCGCCCGCCGCGAGTCCGAGGTCCAGAGCGAGGACCCGAGTCCGTAGTTCGTCCGGTTGGCGATCTCCACCGCCTCGGCCTCGTCGGCGAACGGGATCACCGTCGCCACCGGCCCGAAGAGTTCCTCCCCGGCGGCCGGCGCTCCCGCGGGCGGCGCCGCCAGAATCCCGGTCGCCGAGAAGAACCCGCGTTCCGGCGCGGTTCCCCGGTGGATGAGGTCCGTGCCGGCGCGGACCGACCGCGCCACCTGCTCTTCGAGACGGTCCCGGAGGTCTTTCCGGGCCAGCGGACCGACCGCCGTCTCGGGCGCCAGCGGATCGCCCACCAGGGTTTCCCGGAACTGCGCCTCGAAGACCGGAAGGAACGAATCCAGCACGGTTCGCTGCACGAGGAAGCGCTTGGCGGCGATGCAGCTCTGGCCCGAGTTGATGAGCCGCGCCCCCGCTCCCGCGACGGCCGCCTCCGCCACGTCGCAGTCCTCGAACACGATGAACGGATCGCTGCCGCCGAGCTCGGCGACCATCGGCTTCAGATGACGGCCCGCCACCGCGGCGACCTCGCTGCCGGCGCGGGAACTCCCGGTGAGGGTGACGCCGCGGATCCGCCGGTCCGCGATGCACGAAGCCGCCTGCTCATTGGTCAGGAAGAGGTTCTGGATGAGCCCCTCCGGAGCTCCCGCCTCCCGGTAGAGCTCGACGATCCGGAGCGCGCACTGCGGCACCGACGGCGCGTGCTTCAGCACCATCGGGTTTCCGGTGACGAAGTTGGGCGCGGAGACCCGGATGACCTGCCACAGCGGGAAGTTCCACGGCATGACGGCCAGGATCGGCCCGATAGGGTCGTAGCGCACGTAGGCGTCGCTGCCGTCGGACGGATAGTGGCGCGGCTGGAGCGACTCCTCCGCGGTCTCCGCGTAGTGCCTTGCAACCCACGCGCACTTCTGCGCCTCGGCGACTCCCTGAGCGAGCGGCTTTCCCATCTCGAGCGCCATGAGCGCCGCCAGGTCGTCCGCCTGCGCCTCGAGAAGATCGGCCAGGCGTTCGTTCACCGCCGGCCGTTCGGCGAACGGGGACCGGCGCCAGGCGCCGAACACGGCCTCGGCGCGGGCAAGGGCGGCGTCCACTTCTCGGTCGGCGGCCGTCGGGAACTCGGCCACCACCTCCTCGGTGGCGGGATTCAGGGTCCGGTAGAGCATCAGCGGCTGCCGCCGGGAGGGTGGAGGCGGTTGTACTTCGCTCCGACCTCCAGCAGGTCCTCGATCGAGATCGCCTCCCGGGTGTTGCCGTTCTTGCCGACGACGGTGGTGGCCTTGAGCATCGAGTTGTAGACGGCCTCCTCGGTAGCCTCGATCGCCGCCTGGAAGAGCGGCGACAACCGGTCGCCCCGCAGGACGGCCCCCTCGTCCACCGGAGAGTCGCTGCGGAAACCGGTGCGGAGCGCCTCCGCGGAGGAGAAGGTGATCACGAAGTCGCCGCTCCCGTGGGACGAGGTGGCCCCGGTGCGGGCGAGACCGAGCATGACCCGCCGCGCCAGCCTTGTGAGACCCGGCGAGCGGATGGGAGCATCGGTCGCGACTACCATCATGATGGACCCGTCCGGGTTGTCGAGGGAGTCGTCGCCCGCGCGGTCGCCGCCGCGCAACTGGTCCCGCAGGTAGTAGCGGTCGAGTTCCTCACCGACCGGGATCCCGTCCATGACGAGGACTCCGCCGTAGTTGCTCTGCACCAGCGCCCCGACCGTGTAGCCGCCGAGACTCTCGGGCAACCGGCGCGACGAGGTGCCGATCCCGCCCTTCCAGCCGAACGCGGACGTTCCGGTGCCCGCACCCACCGCCCCCTCCGCGACCGGTCCCGCGGACGCGGTGCGGATTGCCTCCAGCACGTGGCCTTCCTTCACGTGGAGGCCCCGGATGTTGTTGAGGAAGCCGTCGTTCGTTTCGCCTACCAGCGGGTTGACCGAGCGCACGTCCTCATTCCCGGGAAGGCCGAGCGTGTAGGTCACCACGGCGCGCGCCGCGTCCCAGACCGACAGGGTGTTGGTGAGTACGACCGGGGTCTCGATGGTCCCGAGTTCCACGACCTGGGTGGACCCCGCCAGCTTGCCGAAGGCGTTCCCGATATGGACGGCGCCCGGGACTTTCTCCTGAAAGACGTTGCCGGCGTGGGGCAGGATGGCGGTGACCCCGGTGCGGATGTGGTCTCCCTCCATCAGGGTCACCTGCCCGACGAGGACGCCGGGGACGTCGGTGATGGCGTTCAGCGGCCCGGGGTCCAGGACTCCCGGCGACAGGCCGATGTCGCGGGCCCGGGGCCGGGAGTCCCCCTGCCCGAGGGCGAGCGGAGCGGCGAGCAGGGCGACGGCGAGGACCGCCGGGATGCGGGGGACTAGTTTCATCGGAACCTCCGGATCGGGAGTCTCTGGGAAGAGTCCCGGAGGATACGGGAAGCGTCCGGCCCCTCGACGGCACGGAACATTCCCGGCGCCCGGGTCGTAAGCTTCACCCGTCATGGTTCACGGGAATGCGTACGGCCGCGGCGTGGGCCGCCACCCTCTGGCCCTGGTGTTCGGGGCGTTTGCCGTAGCCGGCTCCGCCAACTGCGCCGTCCCGTTCCAGACCGAGCCGAACGTCGAGGAAACGGAGACGTTCACCGAACCGTTTGCCGCGGGAGCGCTTCTCGACCTGAGGAACATCAACGGACGCGTGGCGATCACCGCGTGGGACCGGGACGAGGCGGAGATCGTGGCGCGGAAGGTGGGGCCGAGCAGCGCCGCGCTCGAGGACATCCGGATCGAGGTCAACCGTTCGTCACGCGGGCTCCAGGTCCGCACGCGCTACCCGAAGAAGGGCCGGATGTGGGGGCAGCGGTACGGCAGCGTCCACTATTCCATCCGGTTGCCGGAGAGCGCCGATCTCAAGATCTCCACCGTCCACGGACCCGTCGAGGTCGCCGAATTCTCGGGCGAGCTCGAGGCGCAGACGGTCAACGGTTCGCTCCGCCTGACGGGCCACCGGGGGAGCGTGAACGCCAAGACCGTCAACGGGCGGATCGACTGTGAACTCGATGGCTTCGGCGAGGGCGAAAGCCACTCGCTCCGCACCGTGAACGGCCGGGTGCAACTGACCCTGGGCCCCGAGGCCCGAGGCCGGGTCGATGCCCGGGCAATCAACGGCCGGGTGATCATGGAACTCGCCGAGCTGGAGCATCTGGACACCCCCACCCGGCGCCACAAGCGGGTGCAGGTGCGTGACGGTGGCGGCGAGTGCCGCGTGCGCACCGTGAACGGCACCATCCACGTCACCGACGACTAGCGGCCGGCAACACCCCCGCTCCGCTCACCGGGTATAAACCCCGGCCATGAACCGATTCGTGCGCGCTGGAGCCGCTTTCCTCATCCTCGTCTTCGCCTCGCAGGCGTCGGGACAACCGCTCCCGGCGGTCCACCTCATCGGCACCGGGGGCACCATCTCCGGAGGCGCGGGAGGACCGCTGAACGCCGGCGACCTCCGCGCCGCCCTGCCCGGCCTGGACTCCGTGGCCTCGGTCACCACCGAGGACTTCGTCCGCATCGGAAGTTCCCGGATGCATCCGGAACTCCAATTCCAGCTCGCGGAGCGGATTGCCGCGGTCTTCGCCGAGCGGCCGGAACTGGCCGGGATCGTGGTGACGCACGGCACCGACTCGCTCGAGGAAACCGCCTTCCTGCTGGACCTGATGTTGCCGTCCGGCCGCCCGGTCGTGTTCGCGGCCGCCCAGCGCCCGCCCCGGTACGAGGACTCCGACGGACCGCGCAACCTGCTCGATGCGATCCGGGTAGCCGGTTCCGGGCGCAGTCGCGACCTGGGCGTGCTCATCGTCCTGAACGGCCAGATCCACGCCGCGCGGGAGGTGAAGAAGACCCACTCCATCGCCCTGCACGCGTTCGCCTCACCGGACACCGGGCCGATCGGCGCCGTGGACGAGGGGACGGTGCTGCTCTTCACGACGCCGGCCCGCCGCCTTCACCTTCCCGCCAGCGGTGTCGAGCCCGCGGTCGAACTGGTGCGGCTCACCGCCGGCGGCGGCGCCTCCGTGATTCACGCGGCGGCCGAGGCCGGCGTCCGGGGTCTGGTCGTGGAGGTCTTCGGCCGGGGAAACGCACCGCCCCCGGTCGCCGCAGCGGTGGACGCCGCGATGCAGGCCGGCGCGGTTGTGGTGTTCGTGACCCGCACCGGGGCGGGCCGGGTGGTGCTTTCGGACGCCCAGCGCGAGCGGGGGATCCTGTCCGGAGGGGACCTCGACGGCCTGAAGGCCCGCATCCTGCTCATCGTGGCGCTGGGAGCCGGACGGACCGCCGAAGAGATCGGCGCAGCCTTCTCGAGGCTGTCGGGAGCCGGGTGACCGCGCTCCCCGAGGGGAGCCTCGTCAGCGAAGCACGAGGCGAAGGGGCGGCCCCGCTCCGCGTGAGAGGACGACCGCTTCCGACGGTTCGAGCGTGACGACGGTGTAGTCCCCGACCCGGTCGCCGACCCCGACCAGGGTGGTCTCGCCCCGGTAGAAGAGGGCGGCCCGGAGGGGCGTGCCGGAGCCGACGTCCACGAAGCCGTGGAGCTCCGGAGTCTCGAGGCGCGGCTCGGGCGGCGCTGTCACCGGGTCGGAACGCCGCTCGAGCGCCTCTTCCGCTCCGGCGCCGACCGCGGACACGGGCTCCGCTTCGATCGGCTCGGCGCCAGCCAGGGAAACCGCCGGGTCGGGCCCCGGAACCGATTCGAGCCAGGCGGCCAACTCCTCCAGCCGCGGATCGTCACCCAGACGGCCCGTATCGGCAGCGGTGAACGGTGCCGCCGGGTCCGGCCACAGGACGAGAACCGCAGCGGTGAGCGTGCCGAGGCCGCCCCGGACCGCGAGGGTTGCCCGCTCGACGCGGAGCGGCCATCCCGTGCCCTCCACGCCAGCCAGGAACCGCGACAGGGAATCGGGATCCCCCAGCGCCGTGATCGCGGCCTCGGCGCCCGCGGTCCCCTCCGGCGGACGAACCAGTGGCTGGAGCCGCAGTTGTGAGAGCTCCACCCCGCCTTCGCCGGCCATCCGCACCAGGAACTCGCGCGTCCCGGCGGCGCTCGCGGGTGGCGCGGCGCGGTTGGCGAGCCGCTCCGAGACCCGCAGCAGGCGCTCGCGCCGCTCCCGCTCCGCCGCCGTCCGGGTGCTCTCCCGAGCCGACCGGGTCTGGACGTCGAGCGCCGCGGCAAGCTCGGCCGAAGCGCGCGTCGCTTCACCCCAGACGAGCCAGGCGAGCGAGACGGACAGCAGGGCAAGCAGAACCCGAAGCCGGAGGCGTTGGTCCATGGTTCTATCGCCCCATGGCGAGCTGGGCGGTGATCCGGACCAGCGCCGTTCCGTCCGTCTGGCGGGTTTCGCTGATGACCTCGGTCGAGAGAACCGAATGGTGGCCCGCCAGTTCGGCGAGGAACGCGGCGACGGCCGCCGTCGAGGCGGCGTCGGCCGCGATGACCGCCTCGACCCGGCCCGGCCCGGCGGCCGGTCGAGCTTCGATGCCGGCAACCCGGATTCCGGGCGGCGCCGTTCCCCGCACCGTGTCCAGGGCGGCGCTCATGGCGGGGGCATCGAGCACTCCGGCGAAGAGGAGGGTGGCCGCCTCCCGGGCGTGGCCGGGCTCGAACGCCGCGGGACCGGCCGCGATGCCCGTCCCGGAGGATCCAGCCGGCCCGGCGGGTCCCGCGGCCACGAGGTCCGCTCGCGCGCTCCGGAGCGAGGCGCCACCCCACAGGACCATCAACAGGCCCCCCAGGATCAGCACGTCCAGGGCTCGCAGGAGACCCGGCCGGACGGTCTTTCCGAGCTGAATGCCGGCAGGCGCACGACCCATGGCGAGCTGCTACCCCTCGGTGATGGCGACGGGCGACGGGTCGAGCGGCGCCGGCCGCTCGCCGGCCCGCCGCAGCAGCGCCCCGAGAGCTGCGTCCGTCACGGGAGACACCGCGGGGGTCCCTCCGTCGTCCTCCGCGTCCCGGGCTTCCGCAAGCGTGAGCCCCATCGGGCGCACCAGGTCGGCGACCGCCGCCGCCCCGTCCCCCAGGATCGAGACGGCATGTCTCCCGTTCTCGGAGGCCCGCCGGATGGCCAGCGCCGGAGGATCGGGGTCCAGTGCGGCGCGGAGCTTCATCCGGAAACCCGTGAGCCGTTCTCCGGCCGCGGCGGCGAGAACGAAGTGGCGCCGGTGGAGCAGCAGGAGAAGGCGCCGCGCCGACTTGCCGCCGGCGCGCCCCAGCCACTCGGGAAGGAGGGCCAGGCTCGTGGCGTCCACCCACCGCACCCGCAGTCCCGCCGCTTCGGCGGCCGCTTCGTACTGCCGGGCGACCGGCGCGCCCGTCACCGCACCGAGCACGGACCGGCGCCCGAGCGGGCCGGAAGCCAGGGTTCCGAACCGGAACCGCCCGTCGAGTTCGGAGGGAGACGGCGCCGAAGTCGTGGCCAACCCGCGGACCAGTTCCGAGCGGAGCCGGCGCACCGCTCGGGAACCCGCCCTTTCGGAGAGGCCCGCGTGGGCGGCGCGGTCCGGCAAGGCGATCACCGCGTCCCGGAAGGCGCCGTCCGGAGCCGCGAGAGCCCGCAGGGCCGCCTGCACCGCCCGGGCCGCTTCCACCGACGACGCCAGGTTCGGCTCGGTCGGCGAAGGCGCGACGAAGTCCGAGGGCAGACGCCACCGGATCCAGCGACCATCCGCCGTACGAATCATCAGATGGTCTCGCCCGAAGGTCATCGCCACGGCCCGGCCGCGGGAACCGAAGCGAAGAAGCGGTGACGAGGGCAAGACTCCAACCGGGGCGATGGATTTAGCCTAGCAGCCGGTGAGGAAACTCACGCGGCATTCGACGCCCGCTGGATCCCCGCTGAAACGCTCGCCTTCGGCTCGCCCGTCGTTGCGCTTCGGTCGAAATACACCCGGTATTCCTCCCTCGCGCGCCTTGTCAGCGAGGCCCAGCGGGCGTCTCGGTGCTCGCGCCAGTTCCCCCACCGGCTGCCAGCAGTCCGGGACGCCGGGACCGGGAGCTCCGGAGACGGTTCTTCGCGAGAAGAGCGGGCACGGGAGCGCGCTCGGAATGGTAGGATCGGCGGTCGGGCTGCGGACGATCTCCGCCGGTGCGAACGAGCGCGGCGGCCGTTTCGTCCGCGTGACTACCGGCCGAACGAGGTCCAGCGTTTCGAGTTGGCGCACGTCGTTCGGCGGCTGGTCCGGGCGCCGGGATCCGAGCGATTCCCCAAGTGTTCCCGGGTCGGAGCGAACCCCTAACGTCCACAATCTGGAGCAGCATGCGCGACTATCAGACCGCCGAACTTCGCAACCTCGCCGTAGTCGGACATGGAACGTCCGGCAAGACAACGCTCGTGTCGGCTCTCCTCTACGCCGCCGGCGCCGTGACCCGCCTCGCCCGGGTGGAAGATGGAAACACCACGACGGACTTCGAGGAGGACGAGATCGAACGCGGCATCAGCCTGAGCTCGGCGCCCACCCACTGCGACTGGGGCGGGGTCAAGGTCAATCTGGTGGACACCCCGGGGTACAGCAACTTCCTCACCGAGGCAAAGCTGGCCATGCCGGTCGCCGACACCGCGCTCATTTCGGTCTGCGCCGTCGATGGGGTGGGGGTCAACACCGAACGGGTCTGGAACTTTGCGGAAGAGAACCGCGCGGCCGCCATTTTCGCGATCACCCGCATGGACCGCGACCGGGCGTCGTTCGAGCGCACCCTGAGTTCGATTCGGGAGACCTTCGGGCGCGCCGCGATCCCGGTCCAGTTGCCCATCGGGAGCGAGTCCGGGTTTGCCGGAGTCGTGGACCTCATCACCATGAAGGCGATCAGCGGTCCCGGGCCGGAGGGGAAGGGCGCGAAGACGGGCGACGTGCCCGCCGAGCTTCAGGAGCAGGCCGAGGCGGCGCGCAACGAACTTATGGAAATGATCGCCGAATCGGACGAGGAACTGCTGGACCGGTTCTTTTCCGAGGGAGAGCTGAGTTCGGACGAGATGATCCAGGGGCTCAGGACGGCCGTCGCCGCCCGTTCCATCTTCCCGGTGGTCGCGGTGACCGGTACGCACAACGTGGGAACCACGGCGCTCCTCGACCTGATCGTCGCGGCCGCCCCGGATCCGACCGGACGCGGGCCCGCGCGGGGGGTCGGCGGTGATGGCGAGCCGGTTGAGCGGGAGGTGGACGGCGGCGCGCCGGCCAGCGTCTACGTGTACAAGACCATCGCCGACCCCTTCGCCGGGCGTCTGAGCCTCTTCCGCGTCATGACCGGAACCGTCGGTCCCGAGACCCAGCTCAAGAACCTGACCACCGGGGGAACCGGGCGGACCGGCGGCGTCCACGTCGCGAACGGGAAGGCCATGGAGTCCGCCGCGAAGCTGTCGGCCGGCGATCTCGGTTGTTTCGCCAAGCTGCGGGACACCTTCACGGGGGACACGCTCGGCGCCGACGGCGGTATCCGCTTCGTGCGCCCCGAAGTGCCGCACCCGGTCATCAGCTTCGCCATCGAGCCCAAGTCGCGGGGAGACGAGGAAAAGATCTCCCAGGCGCTGCAACGGCTGCGCGAGGAAGACCTGACCCTGAAGTTCGAGCGCGACCAGGAGCTGCTCCTTTCGGGAACGGGACAGCTTCACATCGAGGTTGTGGTATCCCGGCTGAAGCGGAAGTTCGGCGTCGAAGTCGATCTGAAACCGCCGCGGGTGCCGTATCGCGAGACGATCACGGTGACCGCCGAGGCCCACGGGCGGCACAAGAAGCAGACCGGCGGACACGGCCAGTTCGCCGATTGCCACGTGCGCGTCGAGCCGATCGACCGCGGCGGGGAGTTCGAGTTCGCGAGCGAGGTCGTGGGCGGCTCGATACCACGCCAGTTCATCCCGGCCATCGAAAAGGGCTTCCAGGAGGCCCGGCAGAAGGGATACCTCGCCGGCTATCCCGTCGTGGACTTCAAGGCGACGGTGTTCGACGGAAAGTTCCACACCGTCGATTCGTCGGAGATCGCCTTCAAGATCGCGGCGTCCCTCGCGTTCAAGGACGCGATGTCCAAGTGCCGCCCGACGCTCCTCGAGCCCATCATGTCCGTCGTGATCACCGTTCCGGACGAGAACACGGGAGACGTCCTGGGCGACCTGAACTCCCGCCGCGGCCGTACCCAGGGCATGGACCGGAAGGGCTCGCAGACCGCGATCACCGCGCAGGCCCCCATGGCCGAGATGCTCACCTACGAGCCGACGCTGACCTCACTCACCGGGGGACGCGGGGGTTTCCACATGGAGTTCTCCCACTACGACCCCGTCCCGGGGAACCTGGCGAAGGCGCTGATCGAGGCGTACCAGTCGCGTAACGACTAGCCGGTGCTCCGCGGAGCGGCTTGGAGCGCCGGCTTCAGCCGGCACAGCGGCCCGCAGGGCCGCGAGCGGTTCGTCGCTACCCTGGATGCATGGCGCGCAGCGAAGCCATCCGGGCGGATGAGGTCCGTCCCGCCGCCCGGATGGCTTCGCTGCGCGCCATGCATCC
>CAYUVU010000029.1:0-6614 GCA_964448205.1 uncultured Acidobacteriota bacterium | reverse complement strand
GCGCCCAGGTTACCCACGTCGGGCACGAGCAGGGCGCGGAGCCCGGCGGCGCTGACCCAGACCGCCTGGAGCACCGGCGCGGGCTGGGGGCTCATCACCGTCCTCGGGGCGTACGTTGCCGAGGGCCAGGGGTTCGTGAAGACCGGGATCACGGCGGTGTTGGCCAACAACTTCGCATCGCTGCTCGCCGGGATCGCGGTGATCTGCACTGTCTTCGCGCTCAGCACTTCCACCGCGGCCACCGAATCGGCGCTCGGATCGAGCAACGAGGGACTGACCTTCATCTGGCTCCCGCAACTCTTCAGCGACATGCCGGGCGGGAACATCCTCCTGCCGCTCTTCTTCCTCACGCTCTGCTGCGCCGCCATCTCCTCGCTCATCACCCAGCTCGAACTGGTGAACCGGATGGTGATGGACCTGGGCGTCGAGCGCCGCCGTTCCGTGCCCATGGTGGCCGCGGTCGCCTTCGTGATGGGGCTGCCCTCCGCGTTCGCGCTCGGCTTCTTCCGCAACCAGGACTGGGCCTGGGGGGTCGCGCTGATGGTCTCCGGACTCTTCGTCGCGATCACGGTGATCCGCCGCGGAGCGCGACGGTTCCGCGAGGAGCACCTGATGGGGCCCGAGGAGGAGTGGCGCGTCGGCGCCTGGTTCGAGCGGCTCATCACCTGGCTCATCCCCATCGAGTTCGTGGCTCTGGTGGCGTGGTGGATGTGGCAGGCGGCATCCGTCGAGGGCGGCTGGGACCCCTTCGGCGAGTTCACCGCCGGAACGGTGGTCTTCCAGGTCGGCCTCCTGATCCTGCTCTGCCTCGCGATCAACCGTTTCGTCTGGAAACGCGCCAGCGCCGCCTCGAAGGGCGACTGACCCCGGACCCGGTCCTTCCACCGGCGGACCCATGAGCGGCGGGTCGGACACCGTCCGTCTGAGCCCGTTCGACCGCGCGCTGCTCGCGGGCGAAGAGGGCGAGGCGCCGAAGCTGGCGATGCGCATCCTGGCGCGCATGGCGGAGGTCCGCGGCGCCGAGTCGATGCTGGACATCGAGGCGGCGCACATCGACAGCACGATCTACGTGGGGGACGCCGGCCTCGAGTTCGCCGAGCGCCTCGCCGGCCTCGGCGCCCGGGTGCGGGTTCCCTCCACGCTCAATGTCAGCGGACTGGACGAGTTCCACTGGCAGGAATGGTCGGTTCCCCCCGAGTGGGCGGAAAGGTCCGCGCGCCAGATGCGGGCCTACGACTCGATGGGGACGATTCCCACCTGGACGTGTGCCCCCTACCAGGGCCGCCAGACTCCCAGCTTTGGGCAGCAGATCGCCTGGGGCGAGTCGAACGCCGTCGCCTTCGCGAACTCCGTCATCGGGGCGCGCACCGAGCGCTACCCCGACCTCCTGGACATCTGCTGCGCGATCACCGGCCGGGCGCCCGCGGTGGGCCTCCATCTCGACGAGAACCGCCTCGCCACCCGCGTTCTGCGCCTCAGGGGCGTGCCCGAGGAACTCGCGGCCGCGGACGACTTCTATCCCGTTCTCGGACACCTGCTGGGCCCCTTCGCCGAGGACGACCCGGTGGCGATCGCCGGGCTCCCGGTGATTCCGGAGGAGGATCAGCTCAAGGCGCTCGGGGCGGCGGCGGCCTCGTCCGGCGCGGTCGCCCTCTTCCACATTCCCGGAGTGACGCCAGAGGCGCCCACGCTCGAGGACGCGCTCGGCGGCCGGGAGCCCGTGGCGGTCCTCGACGTCGGCCTTCCGGAGCTGCGGGCGGCGCGGCGGGAACTGACGACCCACGACGAGGGCGCCCTCGACATGGTGGTGCTCGGGAGCCCCCACTTCTCGTTCGTCGAGTTCGGGAAGCTCGCCGCCCTGCTCCGCGAACGGGGTCCGGAGCGGGCGCTGCCGGAGGAGGGCGGCTGCGACCTGGTGGTGACCACGAGCCGCGCGGTCCGGGACCTGGCGCAGCGCGCCGGGCTACTCGAGCCGCTTCAGGCCTTCGGCGGCCGGCTGATGGTGGACACCTGCGTACTGGCTACCCCGATGGCCCCCGGGACCACCCGCCGCCTCATGACGAACTCCGCCAAGTACGCGTGGTACTCACCGGGCCTCCTGGGGTCGGCGGTCGCCTTCGGCAGCCTGGCGGAATGCGTAGAGTCGGCCCGCCGGGGGCGGGTGGTCCGCGAACCGGGACCCTGGGACTCATGAGAGTCTCGAACGGCGGCGCGCGCCTTCACGGACAGGTGGTCGTCGCCGGCAGCGCCTCGGGCGCCGTTCTCTACGCGACCCAGCCGCTGAGCTTCTGGGGCGGATACGACGCCGCGTCGGGCCGGATCACCGATACGCACCACCCCCTGGCGGGCGAGACGGCGGCCGGAACGGCGCTCGTCCTTCCGGCGACCCGCGGGTCCTCCACCACCACGGCCGTTCTCCTGGAGGCGATCCGGCGGGAAACCGCGCCCGCGGCGCTCATCACCCGCGGGGTGGACGCGTTCCTGGCCCTCGCCTGCGTGGTGGGACAGGAGATGTACGGGCGTTCCCCGGTGCTGGTCTGCGTGGGTGAGGAGGAGTTCCGGAGCCTGGCCGACTGGCCCGGCCTGGACGTCGAAGAAGGAACGCTCACTCGCAGCGAGCGTTGATCCGGGCCGCCGGCGGCGGTCCATCGAATCCGCTCTACGCGGACTCCGCAGCGCGGCGCCGGCTATCCGAACAGGCTGTCCCGCAGGAGCAACAGCAGGATGGCCACGTTGATGGTCAGCAACACGTTCACTTTGACCTCAAGCCGGGTGACACGGTCGCCGAGGCTGGTGACCCGGTCCCGGAGATCGAGAACGAGCCCGACCGGTTCCTCGGCGGCGGCCTCCGCGAGGTCCTCCGAAACGCCCGCCTGCTTGAAGGCTGCGTACATCTGGGAAAGGATCATGCCACTTTGCCAACAGCTTCCCATCATGGTAGCAACGGACGGCCGGTCGCATGGACCAGACCACCGGCGAGAGAAAGCGGGGAGGATCGATCACATCGGAATCCAGCGGCCGCCGGCGTGACGTTCGACGCGAATACGGGAGCTGCCGCCGTGAATCACGATCGCGAAGACGCTGCCCTCCCCGCTCACGGTGATGCGTCCGGAGCCGGAACCGCCCAGCGGTGAGAACGAGATCATCCCGGCGACCCCGACCTCGTGACCCGGGATCGCCGCCGGACCCGCCTCCCCGGCCGGCGCTCCCCACACCACCCCGGGGAAGCGCGCTCCGAACCTCCAGGGGTGCTCCAGGAGGCGCTCCTCGCCGCTCGCGATTTCGGCCCGCCGCACGCCGTTGTGGTTGGCGTCCAGGACCAGGGCCACCACGGGTGAGTCGGCCGGCCCGGGAACCTCGATGTCGTGCCCGCCGAGGGGTGGATCGAAGACGACCGCGACATTCGCGGCGCGGGAAGCCGCCTCCGCCCGCGCTTTCTGGAGCAGCGAGCGCATGGCGAGGGCCGCCCCGCGGACTCGCTCCGTCCGCAGATGCCCGGCGAGCGGCGGAATGGCCGTCCCCGCCATCACCAGGAGCAGGGCAAGCGCCACCAGCAGCTCGACGAGGCTGAAGCCCCGCGACCGCGGCCGCCCGGCCGCGGCGCCGGGAACCGGAAGGCCGCGGTCAGGCCGCTTCGGGAACCGCATCCGGGCCACCGCGCCGGTCCGCGTCGCCGACCGTCACGTGGGGCCGGATCCGCTCGTAGACGCGCTCGCCGATGCCCTGAACGTTCATGAGTTCCTCGGTCGAGGCGAAGGGGCCGTTCTCTTCGCGCCATTCGACGATGCGCGCCGCCGTCACGTCGCCAATCCGGGGCAACGCGGTGAGTTCCTCCGCGGTGGCGGTGTTGATGTTGATGGGCTCCTCCGGCTGCATGGCGGAGACCCCGAGCATCGCCGAAGCGACGAGGGCGACCAGGGCCAGAAAAGGGACGCGGAACTGGGTCATGTGGTTCTCCTTGTGTTGACGTGAAGCGTCGGGAGCACGTTGTTCCGCAACGGAGGGGCCAGTTCGGCGCGCCTTCTTTCCGCGCCTCCGGCCGGCGCTCGCGCCGGTCATCCTCCGAACCGGCACAGCCCTTGAATCAATGAGTTAGCGGCCCTCGACGCGGACTCCACCCTCGGCCCGGGCGCCGAACGGCGCGGTCGAGGACTCGGCCCGGGGGCCTCGGCGTCAACTCCCGTTGACGGAGAGCGTCAATGCGGGTTGTCGCGCGTCAAGATCGCGTTGCCCCCCGAGAGCCCCGGGGACACGCGAACCGCGGCGCCGGACCCGATCAGGGACCTTCGGTCCCGCCGACGACGGTCACCGGGGTCCGCGCGGGCGGCCGCCGGGCGGGCCGCTCGAAGGAGCCCACGAGTTCGTCCCGCCACGCCTCGAAAAGGGCCAGGTGCTCCGCCGGGATGGGAGGCCCTGGGGGAAGGACGTGGGTGCGCGGATTCAGGGGCTTCCCGTGGCGATAGAGCCGATAGTCGAGGTGGGCGCCCGTCGAGACGCCCGTGGAGCCCACGAAGCCGATGACATCCCGCTGGCTCACGCGGCGCCCGGGACGGATTTCGGGTGGAAACCCCGAGAGATGGAGGTACTTCGTCATGTAGCCCCCCGCGTGGCGCAGCGTGACCATGATGCCGTTCGGGCCCCGCCTGCCGGCATCCGTGACCACCCCATCCGCGGTCGACCTGACCGGCGTCCCCAGGGGCGCCACGTAATCGACCCCGTAGTGCGGCCGGTACACCCGGTGGATCGGGTGGAGCCTGCGGCTGGTAAAGACCCCCGAGATCCGCGTGTATTCCACCGGACTCATCAGAAAGGTGCGCTGGATGGAGTTCCCGTCGTAGTCGTAGTAGCCGGATTCACCGGACGGCAGCTCGAAGCGGAACGCATAGATGGGCCGGCCGGCATTGATGTAGCGGACGGCGTGAAGGGCGCCGTAGCCCTTCCACTCGCCCTCATCGTCATAGAGCTTGTCCACGACGGCCGAGTAACTGTCGCCCGCTCGCGTGTCCCGGTGGAAGTCGATGTCGTACTCGAGGGCTCTGGCGATCCGGCCCGCCAGATCAGCCCGCTCGCCCGCGGCGACCAGGCTCTGGTAGAGGCTGCTGTCCACCTCTCCCTGGACCACCTCCCGCCGATCGAGCGGCTCCCGGCTGAATTCGTGTGCATCCCAGGCCGTCCCCGTCCGGAAAACCGCCACCTCGCGGAAATCGTCGAGCGGCAACTCGATCCGGGCAAGGTCCCCCCGCTCGTCCCGGTGGAGCCAGATCGTCTGTCCGACCTTGAGCCGCCGGACGTTCGCGACCGCCGTCAGGGCCGCGCTGACCGAGCCCACGTCCCGGTGGGACAGGCCGTTGCGCACCAGCACGTCGGACAGCGAGTCCCCACGCGCGAACCGGTCGGGAACGGAGAAGAGTCCTACCTGCGGCCCGTCCGGGATTGCGGCGGCCACTGCCGCCGGCATTGCGGGCGCGTCCGGCAGCGGGCCGTTCCAGGACCTCAGGACCCCCGCTCCGAACAGGACGACTCCCCCGAGAAGACCGCTGATCACCGCGGTCGCCGAGGCGAGATGGGGAGCTGGGCGCACGCCGGAATTCTTCAGTATGCCACAGGGAGCACTAGACATTCCCAACGGGCAATGCATCCGCCGGGTTCCCCGCGGCCGAGCGCAGCAGCCGCGCAATCCCTTCCCGCAGGGGTACGCGAGCCCTGAAACCCAGGAGTTCCGCCGCTTGGCGGGTATCCGCGGCGGCGTGCCGCATGTCGCCGGCCCGAACCGGCCCGAAGGTCGGAGTCAGCGCCGCACCGGCCGCGTCCGCCACCAGACGCCAGATTTCGCGCACCGAGGCGGAGCGCCCGGTTCCGACGTTGAAGACGTGTCCGCCGGGCTCGCCCGCGGCTCCGTCGAGGGCCAGCACCAGAGCGTCGACAACGTCGGTGACGAAGACGAAATCCCGGGTCTGGCCGCCGTCGCCGTGGATCTCGGGCCGCTCGCCGGCGAGCGCCTGGGCGCAAAAGCGCGCCAGGACGCCGGAGTAGGGGGAAGCGGCCGGCTGGCCCGGCCCGAACACGTTGAAAAACCGCAGCGCGACAGCCGGCGGTCCGCCGGTGCGGTGGTGTAGCAGGACGTGGCGCTCTCCGGCCAGCTTGGTGACGGCGTACACCGAGCGGGGTTTCAGGGGCGCGGATTCGGGGATGGCGCGTTCTCCGGCATCGCCATAGACGGAGCAGGACGAGGCGTACACCAGCGCGGAGACACCCGCCCGCCGGGCCCCCTCGAGCACCGCGAGGGTTCCTTCCACGTTCACCCGGGCGGCGGCCTCCGGGTCCAGCTCGGCGCGCGGGACCGAGGCCAGCGCCGCCAGGTGCGCCACCCGGGTGACGCCGGCGAGGGCCTCGCGAACCGCGGCCGGGTCCCGGATGTCTCCTTCGCAGACCTCGATCAGCGGGTTCCCGGCGACGCGGTCGCGCCGGCCGGTGGAGAAGTCATCGAGGACCCGGACCCGCTCCCCGGCCGCGGCGCGCTCGAGAGCCAGGGCGGAGCCGATGAAGCCGGCGCCGCCGGTGATGAGGATCACGGTCGTCGCACCGCCCGACGTGGAGCTGCCGGGGGTCCGAGC
>CAYUVU010000028.1:0-5250 GCA_964448205.1 uncultured Acidobacteriota bacterium | reverse complement strand
GGCGGACGGGGCCGGCCGGGCGCGGGAGGCGGCCCGCCGAGCGGCCGTCCGGCGGCCGGGGAACCCCCGGCGGCAGCCGCGCGCGCCGCGGATTCGGCAGCTCCGGCTCCGCCGGGGCGGGAAGCGCCCGTCGCCGCGGCTCCGGCCGCCGCCGAACCGGCGCCGGCACCCGCTCCGGCCACGGCCCCCCGGCCGCCCCGTGGCGACGACGGTTCCCGGGCGAGGCCGGCCGGCGGCGGTGCGGCTCCGCGGCAGGAGTCGGGACCGGGCTCCTTCGAGAGTCTCCCGGCCGAGACCCAGGAGGCGATCAAGGGCCGCCTCCGCGCCATGGGCCTGAGCGAGGAACAGATCGAGGAACGGGTCCAGCGCGGCTGGGGGCCGTCCGCGGAGGACGGGGAGTCCCGCCCGCAGGCGCCTACGCCCGAACAGCTCGAAGCGCTCCGCGAGCGCCTTCGCGAGCGGGGCATGACGGAAGAGCAGATCGAGGAGATCGTCGCCCGCCGCCGCCGGCCTCAGGGCTAGGCCACACCCCTTCAGCGACAGCTCCGACCGATGCGCATCGTCGACTTCTCGATCCGGCGCCCGGTCACCGTCGTGGTGCTGTTCATCGCGATCGTGGTGTTCGGCGTCGTCGGCTTCGACCGGCTGTCCGTGGACCTCCTGCCGGACATCACCTATCCGTCGCTGAACGTCCGCACCGACTACGAGGGCGCCGCTCCCAGCGAGATCGAGAACCTGATCACCCGGCCCATCGAGAACGCGGTGGGGGTGGTGAACAACGTGGTGCGGGTCGTCTCCTCCTCCCGTCCCGACCTCAGCGAGGTCACCCTCGAGTTCGGCTGGGGAACCGACATGGACATGGCGGCGCTCGACGTGCGCGAACGCCTCGACGTGGTGCGGCTGCCGCTCGACGCGCCGCGGCCGACGCTACTGCGCTTCGACCCCTCGCTGGACCCGATCCTCCGCTTCGGCCTCACCGGCAACGAGGACCTCGTCCGGCTGCGGCTGATCGCGGAGCAGGAGATCCAGCGCAACCTCGAGCGCGTCGAGGGCGTCGCCGCGGTGCTGGTCAGCGGCGGGCTCGAGGAGGAGATCCACGTCGAGATCGACGAGCGGAAGGTGGCGAGCCTGGGGCTCTCGGTCCCCGCCGTGGTGAACCGGCTCGGCCAGGAGAACGTGAACCTCACCGCCGGGCGCCTGCTCGACGGCGGGACCGAGTACCTGGTCCGCACCATCAACGAGTTCGAGCGTCCCGAGGACATGCGCAACATCGTGGTGGACGCGGAACGCACCGTGATCCGGCTGGACGACGTGGCCACCATCCGGCGCGGCGCCAAGGAGCGTGAGGTCATCACCCGCATCGATGGCCGCGAGTCCATCGAAGTCGCCGTCTACAAGGAGGGCGGCACGAACACGGTGACCGTCGCGGACGAGGTCCTCGTGCGCGTCGAGGGACTCGAGGAGCGGCTCGATCAGGTGGGGGAGGACCTCGCGCTCACCCTGGTGACCGACCAGGCGCGCTACATCCGCCAGTCGGTCTCCGAGGTCCTGCAGACCGCGGTGATGGGGGGGATCCTCGCCATTTTCGTGCTGATCCTCTTCCTCGGGGAACTCCGCTCGACCCTGATCATCGGGGTTTCGATCCCCATTTCCGTCATCGGGACCTTCTTCCTGATGTACGTGTCGGGCGTCTCGCTGAACATCATGTCGCTCGGCGGCATCACCCTCGGGATCGGGCTCCTGGTGGACAACTCCATCGTGGTGCTGGAGGCGATCAAGCGAAAACGGCAGGAGGGACTCGGCCTCGTGGAGGCCTCGCAATCCGGCACCGGCGAGGTCGGCCAGGCGGTGGTCGCGAGCACCATGACCACGGTCTGCGTGTTCGTTCCGATCGTGTTCGTCGAAGGCATCGCCGGACAGCTCTTCGGAGATCAGGCGCTGACGGTCACCTTCTCGCTCGCCGTCTCGCTGCTCGTCGCGCTCACGCTGATCCCGATGCTGGCTTCCCGCGAGTTCCGTCCGGTAGCGGCGTCCGAGCAGGCGTCGTTCCGGACCAAAGCGGGCCGGCTCTTCGGCAAGGCGGTTTCCGCGGTGAGCGGGGCCGTGCTCTTCGTCGCCTTCGGGGCCCTGCGGGGCGTGGATCTGGTCGTCAAGGGGATCCTGTGGCTGCCGAGCCGGCTCTTCCGTCTCGTCTATGACGGCATCGTCCGCGGGTATCCACCGGTGCTGAACGGTGCCCTGAACCATCCGTTCCGCGTCGGGACCCTCGCGGTGGCGCTCTTCGCCGGCGCGCTCTACACCTTCCCTTCCCTCGGCACCGAACTCGTCCCCGAACTCATCCAGGGAGAGTTCTACGTGGACACCGAACTTCCGGCCGGCACGCACCTGGACCTGAACGGGAGACGAATCGCGCGCCTCGAGGAAACCGCCGCCGGGATCCCCGGAGTGCGCACCGTGTACGCGACGGTGGGGACCAGCAGCCAGCAGGGCGGGGCGGCCGGCGAGCTGCGCGAGAACATCGGCCAGCTCACCGTGGTGCTCGACCCCCCGGTGGACCGCGCCCGCGAAGACGCGGCGATGGCGGAACTGCGCCCCCACCTCGAAGGAGACGAGGATCTCCTCTATATCTTCGGGCGCCCCTCCTACTTCAGCTTCCGGACCCCGGTGGAACTCGAGATCCGGGGCTTCAACCTCACCATGCTCGAACGGACCGCCGATGAGGCGGTCGCCGGTCTGCGGGAGATTCCCGGGCTCGTGGACGTGAAGTCGTCCACCGAGGGCGGCAACCCCGAACTCCAGGTGCGGTTCCACCGCGACCGGGTCGCGGCGCTCGGCTACAACGTGAACCAGCTCGGGACCCTCATCCGCTCCAAGGTGCTCGGCGACGTGGCGACCGACATCCAGCGGGAGGACCGGTCCATCGACATCCGGCTCCGCACCGACGAGTCCTTCCGGGACAGCGTCGCGGACCTGCGCAACCTGAATATCTCCGACGGCGGCGCCGCCACCATTCCGCTCTCCAGCGTGGCCGACGTCGACGAGGTGACCGGCCCCGCCGAGATCCGCCGCGCCGACGGCGAGCGGGTCGCCACCATCACCGCGAACATCGTCGGCCGGGACCTCGGGAGCGTGGCTGCCGACATCGAGGCGCTGATGGCCGGGATCTCGATGCCCGCCAGCTTCAGTTGGCGGCTCGGCGGTCAGCAGGAGGAGATGGAGACCTCCTTCGCGAGCATGCAGTTCGCGATCCTGCTCGCGGTGTTCATGGTCTACCTGGTGATGGCCTCGCAGTTCGAGTCACTGCTCCATCCCTTCGTGATCCTCTTCTCCGTCCCGTTCTCCCTGGTCGGGGTCATCTTCGCGCTCAAGCTCTTTTCGGTGACGGTGAGCGTGGTGGTGCTGATCGGGGTGATCATGCTGGCGGGCATCGTGGTGAACAACGCCATCCTGCTGCTCGACACCACGAACCGGCTCCGGCGGAGCGGGATGGCGAAGCTGGACGCGCTGCGGGAGGCGGGCAAGGTCCGTCTCCGCCCCATCCTGATGACCACCTCGACCACCGTCCTGGGCCTGCTGCCGATGGCGATCGGCCTCGGCGAGGGCAGCGAACTGCGCACCCCCATGGCGATCGCCGTCATCGGCGGGCTGATCCTCTCCACCGCGCTCACCCTGCTCGTCATCCCCGCCGTCTACCGCGTCATCGGCCGGTAACGCGACGGCCTGGAGCCCCCACCGGGAGAACTAGGCCGGCTTCAGCCGGCACGCGCGGCGCCCCGCGCCGCGCCCGTCGTGACTCCCATTCCCCTCCCGGCAGGCACGGTTCGTCCTCCAGGCCACCGCCCCCGAACGTCGCTCCCGCACCTATACTCCGCGCCCAAATGACGACTCCCGGCACCCCCGACCACCCGCTGCGGGTCGCGGTCTTCGGATCCGGCCCGACCGGCTTCTACGCAACGGATCATCTCTTCAAGGCCTCGGGGCTCACCGTGGAGGTGGACCTCTACGACCGGCTCCCGACCCCGTACGGGCTGGTGCGGGGCGGCGTCGCCCCGGACCACCAGAAGATCAAGAACGTGACCCGGATCTACGAGCGCACGGCCCAGAACCCGCGCTTCCGCTTCTACGGCGGCGTGGAGTTCGGCACCGACATCCGGCTGGCCGACTGCCGGCGCCACTACCACGCCGTCATCTACTGCGTGGGCGCCCAGGTGGACCGGGCGATGCGGATCCCGGGCGAGGCCCTGCCGCGGAGCCACGCGGCGACCGAGTTCGTGGCCTGGTACAACGGCCACCCGGACTACCGCGACCGCGAGTTCGACCTTTCCCAGGAATCGGTGGCGGTCGTCGGAGTCGGCAACGTGGCGGTGGACGTCTGCCGGGTTCTGACCCGGTCCATCGACGAGCTGAAGACGACCGACATCGCCGACTACGCCCTCGAGCAGCTCGCCGAGAGCCGCATCCGGGAGGTCCACATGCTCGGGCGGCGGGGCCCCGCGCAGGCGGCCTTCACAAACCCGGAGATCAAGGAACTCGGGGAGTTGGAGGGTGGCGACATCCGGGTCTTCGAGGAGGAAGCGGCGCTCGACCCGGTGAGCCAGGAGTGGGTGGATTCGGGCGCGGACAAATCCGCTGCCCGGAAGGTCGAGATCCTCCAGCGTTACGCCGCGGAGAAGCGGTCGGGCAAGCCGCGGACCCTCGTCGTGCGCTTCCTCGTGTCCCCGGTGGAGCTGATCGCCGGCGAAGACGGCGGGGTTGCCCGCGTGAAGCTCGTCCACAACCAGCTCTACAAGAACGAACGGGGCACGATCCGGCCGCGAGCCACCGACCGCTTCGAAGATCTCGACGCGGGCCTCGTGTTCCGCTCGGTCGGCTACCGCGGGGTCGCGCTGCCCGACGTCCCGTTCCGCGACGACTGGGGGGTCATCCCCCACGAGGTCGGGCGGGTGCTCGATTCGCCCGACGGCGAGCACCAGGAGGGCCAGTACTGCGCGGGCTGGATCAAGCGCGGCCCCACCGGCGTGATCGGCACCAACAAGCCCGACGCGCTCGAGACCGTTCAGGTACTGCTCGACGACGTGGCCGCCGGCAAACACTGGGAGCCCGAGTTCCCGGCCGCCGAGGCCGTGGAGCGGTTCGTGGCCGAACGCGTTCCCACCTACTTCTCCTTCGCCGACTGGAAGGCCCTCGACGCCCTCGAGGTCGCGCGCGGCAAGGCCGAGGGCCGGCCCCGCGTGAAGTTCGTCAGCGTCG
>CAYUVU010000027.1:0-10121 GCA_964448205.1 uncultured Acidobacteriota bacterium | reverse complement strand
GTGCCGGCTTCAGCCGGCACAGCGGCCCGCAGGGCCGCGGGCGGTTCGTCGCTACCCCTGGTGCATGGCGCGCAGCGGAGCCCATCCCGGCGGTTGAGGTCCCTCCCGCCGCCCGCCCCCGGCGCGCTGTGGCGGCTGAAGCCGGCGTTCCAAGCCGGCGGCGCCACTTTCATCGCCGGCGGGGCGCGCAGGATCAGAGGTCGCCGCCGCGAGGCCCGGTGGGTTCCCCGGGACTAAAGTCGGGTCATCGCTTCCAGGAGCGGCCAGAACCCGAGCTGCTCCACCGCGTGGCTCCGGTAGATCCCGAGCCCGTCCATCCCGGTCCCCCGCGCGATGCGGGCGGCTTCCATCATGGCCTCCGGCGTCTGGAGGCTTCCTGGGTGGTAGCAGGAGAACTCGGCCATCGTCGGCACCCGGCCGGCCACAGTGTCCACGAAGTGCCGGCAATGCCGCTCGATGGTCGCCATGTCCGTGGTCGAGCGGAACCAGAGGTGCATCTCGTCGCAGAGTCCCTGCTCCACCCAGGCCGGCCAGTCCTGAATCCGCGGGACGTAGCCCTCCGCGTCACGGTTGATGACCGTGATCGTGAAGACCGCGTCGGAGCGAACCGCCTTGACCGCATCCCGGATGTCCCGGACCATGTCGGTCCAGCGGTCGGCGCGGAACTGCACCCATTCGGGATCGCCGTTCGGCAGCTCGAAGGGATCGCGCCCGGTGGCCTCGCGGAAGGCGCCGGCGATGGAGTCCTCGTATCCGTCCGTGGTGACCCCGTTCTCGTCCTCGTTGATCGAGACGAACTCGGCCTGGATGCCGCGCCCGCCGCTCCGGGAGAGGAGTTCGGAGAACGCCCGCGCCTCCTCCGCCCGTCCCTCCGGCAACCCGGGACTGAGGAAGACCCGCTCGTAGGGCTGCAACTCGTCGGTCCGCTCCCGGTTCCGGTGGCGGTGTTCGGGATTCTCGCGAACGAAGTCGCTCAGGCTCTCGATCCGCTGCGGATGGCTCCAGATGGGCCGGTGGGCGTTGAGCGTCTCCCGGCCTGCTTCGGTGCCGAAGCGCGGGACCATGAAGTTGCACGACCACGCCGGATACATCCGGATGCCGCCCGCGGAGGCGACCGCCTTGTAGGGATGCACCTCCACCCCCACCGCGGCGCCGGCCTCCACGAGTTCCGCCGACGCCCCGGGTGCGAATACCCGGGAGACCCCGTGATCGGCGCATTTTCGGACGTAGAGTTCGACCTCGGTCTCCGTTCCGTTCCCGCGGTACATCTCGCCGAGGCCCAGATCCTGGCCCCAGAGCCCGACCCCGGCCGGCAGCCCGGATCCCGAGGGCGGCTGGCTCTCCGGCGCCGGGCTCTCCCCGGCGCCGCCGCAGGCGGCCGCCGCCGGCAGCGCCGCCATCGCGCCCTTCAGGAATTCACGGCGGCGAACGCCGTTTCCCGAACTCACGCCGACACCCCGTTCCGGGCCGCGTCTTCGATCGCGGCGGCGAAGAGATCGATCTCCTCGAGCGTGCTGAAGACGCTCGGCGAGACCCGGATGCAGTCGAACTCGCCCCGGACGAAGCGGGGCCGGACGTGGATCCGGTACTTCCGTTCGAGGAAATCGGTCAGCTCGCCCGAGTCCACCCCCTCGATCCGCATCGCGCCGATCCCGCAGGCCTGCCTGATGTCCGGCGGGTTCAGCACCTGGACTCGCGGGAGTTCCTTCACCCGTTCGGCCCAGCGGCGCCGCAGGTACACGAGGCGCTCGGCCTTCCGTTCGGCGCCGAGACCCTCGTGGAAGGTCACCGCCTCGGTGATGGGTCCCCGGACCGCGATCGGGTTCGTCCCGATCTGTTCGAACTTGCGGATGTCGTCCTCCTGGCTCTCGGGAGCGCTCATCAGCGGCCACACCTTGGGGATCTTCTCCTTGCGGACGTAGAGAAACCCGGTGCCGACGGGCGCGAAAAGCCACTTGTGGAGGCTCGTCCCGTAGTAGTCGCAGTCGAGGTCGTCCCGGGTGAAGGGGAAGTGCGCGAAGCCGTGGGCGCCGTCCACCAGCGTCTCGATGCCGTGTCGGCGCGCCATCTGGCAGATCTCGCGCACCGGGAAGATCTGGCCGGTGGTGAAGGTGGTGTGGCAGATCAGCAGGAGTTTGGTCTTCGGCGTGATGCCCCGCTCCAGGATCCCGGTCAGTTCGGAGAGGTCCTCCGGCGGCGTGGGGTACGGGACGGTGCGCAGCACGATCCCGTCACGCCGCTCGCGCTGGCGGAACGTCATGAGCATCCGCGGGTAGTCCTGGGTGGTGGTCAGGACCTCGTCCCCGGCCTCGAGCGGCAGGCCGAACTGCACGATCTCCATCGCCTCGCTGGCGTTCCGGGTGAAGGCGAGTTCGTCGGTCCCGCAGCCGAAGGTGGCCGCCAGCCGGCGCCGCGCCACCTCGATCCGGGGCCCGAGCAGCTCGTCCACGTAGAGCGACGGGCCCATGTTCATGATGTCCCAGTACTGGTCCATGGCCCGCTGGACGGTGATCGGGGCGGGACTCACGCTGCCCGAGTTCAGGTTGATGTGGTTGCGGTCGATGGTGAACGCCTCCCGCACCCGGAACCAGAAGTCCTCGTCCTGGGCGGCTTGCTCCGCGCTCCGGGCGCCGAGGCGCGCCACCGCCTTGCCGACCCGTTCTTCGGCATCGGCGTGGAGTGCGGTCAGCGCGCCACCGGTTGCGGCCAGAAAAGCCCTTCGATGCATGCGGTTTCTCCTTCGCGTAGCAGCTTCCCGAACATACCATCGGCTCCCGGAGGCTTCCGGCATGATCAACACGTTTTCCCTCGTCCCCGCCCTCGCCGGCTCGTTGGCCCTCGCGGTTGGTATTGCCTCAGCGCAACCGACCGTCCCCTACCTCCCGAACGAGGACGGCATCCTCCCTCAGCCCCACGTGGCGCTCGTGAACACCCACGTGGTGAACGTGGTGGACGGCACGGTGCTCGAAGACGCCGTCGTGGTGGTCCGGGACGGGCTCATCGAGTCGGTGGGTACCGATCCGCCCCCCGAGGGCGCTCACCTGCTGGATCTGGGTGGCCGGCACCTGATGCCCGGCCTGTTCGACGGCCACTGGCACGGGCGCACCCTGGACGGTCTCTACCGCGCCCTCGAGTCGGGCGTGACGACCATGAAGAGCGCAGCGGTGGGGAGCTTCCTCGATGTCCGGATGAACGACATGGTCGAGCAAGGCCACCTCGCGGGGCCCGAGATCTTCGCCGCCGGGGTCTACGTGCTCCCGAACCTGGGCCAGTCGGCCCTCGCCGATCCCCGGCTCTACAAGTACCTGCACAACGAGGTGAAGGGCGTCGAGGCGGTCCGTGAGGTGGTCCAGGTGGACGTGGACCGGGGCGCCCGCTGGATCAAGACCCGCTCCGGGGGGACCACCTCGGGGCCCGACGGCCCGGATCCGAAGATGCTCGTCTACAGCGTCGAGGAACTGACCGCCATCGTCGAGGAGGCCGACGCGCTCGGCGTCAAGGTCGCCTGCCACGCGCATGGCAGGGAGGTGGTGCGGAACGCCATCGTCGCCGGCTGCGCCACCATCGAACACGGCTCCTACGTGGACGAGGAGGGGCTCCGGTTGATGCGGGAGATGGGAACCGCCTGGGTCCCGACCTACACCTCGGTGGTGGGGTTCCTCCTGCCCCACGACGACTACAACTCGTCGGCCAGCTTCCAGCGCGGGAGCCACCTGCTGCACTACCTGCAGAAGGGTTTCCGGCGGGCCCTCGAACTCGGAGTCACCATCCTTACCGCGACCGACACCCAGTACGGCCCGAGTACGAACGTCCGGGTCTACCGGGAAATGACGCACTTCGTGGAGATGGGGATGACGCCGCTCCAGGCGCTTCAGTCGGCGACGATCCGCTCCGCCGAGGTGTACGGGATCCGTGACCGCACCGGCGCGATCGAGGTCGGCCTCGAGGCCGACCTGGTCTCGGTGGACGGGAACCCCGTCGAGGACATCTACGCGACCCACGAGCCCATGTTCGTGATGAGCAACGGCCGCATCGTCTTCCACCGGACCGTGGATCCGGACCACTACATCCCCCGCCGGGTGGGGGTTGCCGGTTTCGGCACCGGTGGACCGCGGCCCTGACCGACCGTGGAGACAACGCAGACGATGCGATCACCGGCCTTGTGGACCGGCCTGGCGCTGGCGGCGCTGGTCGCGGTAGCCGCGACGTTTTCCGCGGAGTGGATCGCAGCGTCGCTGCTCGGCCTCTCGGGCACTCCGATCAGCCCGATCATGCTGGCCATCGTCCTCGGGATGGTGGTCGCCAACGTCTCCACCCGGGCAGAGGCGGGGGCGCCCGGACTGCGATTCGCCTCGACCACGGTCCTGCGCCTCGGCATCGTGCTGCTCGGTTTCCGCCTGAGCCTCCTCGCCGCCGGCAAGTTCACGCTGGCGGCCCTGCCCTTCGTGGTGCTGGCAATCGCCGCCGGCGTCAGCGTGGTCCGGCTGCTGGGGCCGCGCCTCGGGCTCTCGCGGACCCTGGCCGGGCTAATCGCGGCCGGGACGAGCATCTGTGGAGCCACCGCGATCGTCGCCACCGCGCCGCTCATCCGGGCCCGGCAGGCCGAGGTCACGTACGCCATTTCCTGCATCACGGTGTTCGGGATCGCGGCAATGTTCGGCTACCCGATCCTCGCACACGCGTTGTTCGGCGGCCAGCCGGAGCTCGCTGGACTCTTCCTCGGGGCGTCCATCCATGAGACCGCCCAGGTCGCCGGGGCCGGTGCGATGTACCAGGTCCAGTACGGTGCTCCCCTCGCTCTCGACGTCGCCACCGTCACCAAACTGGTGCGGAACCTCTCGATGCTGGCGTTGATCCCGCTGGCCGGCATTCTCTTCGGCGAGACCCGGTCGGTGGACTCGCCCGGCGCCCGCGGCTGGCTGCGCATGATTCCGTGGTTCGTGGTCGGGTTCGCGGCGTGCTCCGCCCTCCGCACGCTCGGGGATCACGGAGACCGGCCGTTCGGTCTTCTCGATCCGGAGACCTGGGGAGTGATGGTCGTGTTCTTCCGCCACGCGGCCGAGACCTGTCTGCTCGTGGCCATGGCGGCGGTGGGGCTGCAGACGAGCTTCGCCGGCCTGCGCCGTATCGGCCTCCGGCCGTTCCTCTTCGGACTCTTCGCCGCCGGCGTGGTGGGAGGCGTCAGCTTGTTGCTGATCGCCGGATTCGGATCACCGGTCCTCGACTTCGTCGGCTACTGATCCAGACTCAGAACCGCACGCGGACGCCCACCGTCGGGACCCGGGGAAAGCCGAAGCTGGGGATTTCCTCGACCGTGGGAACGCCGCCGGGATTCGCCACCACCTCGGTCTCGATCGCCACCCCGTTCTGCCGGTTCAGGGCGTTGATCACCTCGGCGTAGGCCGACCAGCGGCCGCGGCGGTAGGTGAGCCGGAGATCGAGCCGGGCGTAGAGCGGGAGCCGCGCCCGCTGCAGGTTGTCGAGCCCGCCGAGATCGGCAGCGTAGGCGAGGTTCCCGTCGTCGTCCGTCTCCGGCACCAGCCGCCCGCGCTCATCCTCGACGGCGGCGATCCGTACCCCGACCGCGGGGGTGTACGGAAACCCGCTCGCCAGCCGCCCGGTGGCGGCGAGGCTCCACGACTCCGTGATGCCGATGCGGCCCACCACGTTCAGCGCGTGGGGCCGGTCGTACTCGAACGGGTAGCGCTGCCCGTAGGTCTCGCGCTCGGCCCGGCCGTAGGAGTAGGAGACCCATCCGGCAACCCGCGCCGCGGGATCGAGCCGCTCCAGGTA
Organism: uncultured Acidobacteriota bacterium; assembly: GCA_964448205.1. GTDB lineage: Bacteria > Acidobacteriota > Vicinamibacteria > Marinacidobacterales > Marinacidobacteraceae > Marinacidobacterium. The sequence goes on along the minus strand of CAYUVU010000027.1, from coordinate 4,328 downwards.
CACGTCCAGACCGCGCGCGACGCCGGCGCCCTCGTTCACCGGGTTGATGGTGATCCGGGCGCCCTCCGGCACGCTGCCGGCGAGTTCCGCCGGGAAGTCGTAGTCGGCGAGCCGGCGCATTCGTTCCGCCTCGGTCTCCAGCCGCCCCACCAGCAGGTCGTCGAAGCGCTTCCAGTAGCCCTCGACGCGGAGCCGGGTCCCGCCCGACAGCTCCTTTTCCAGTCCCACCACGGCGTGCACCGCCCGTTCGTGGAAGAGGTCCCCGATGGCGTTCAGGTCCAGCAGGTAGTCGGAGGAGACCAGTTTCTCCCAGCCCGGACTCTGGGTGTAGAGGCCGCCCGCGGCGCGCGCCTGCACCCCGGCCCCCAGGTTCCAGCTCGCTGCGAAACGCGGTGACAGAGTGGACCGGCCGTTCAGAGTGCTCCAGTCGAGGCGGAGCCCCGGCTCCACGGTGAGGCGGTCCGTCACCCGGTAGGCGTCCTGCACCCAGGCGCCGCCGCGCACGCCGGAATGCTCGGAAACCAGCAGGTCCGGAAGCGCCGCACCGCCCTGGACGCTGCTCGGGTTGGCGGCGCTCTCGTTCCGGGGCCCCTGGATGACCTGGTCGAGCGAGGACTCGAGTCCGTGGAGCTCGAAGCCCGTCTCCAGGAAGTGCCGCGCACCGAACTGAATGCCGATCTCCTGGCGCAGGGAGAGGTCGCGCACCGCCCGCTCCCGCTCGAAGGCGATGCGGGTGGGCAGGTCACGCTGGTCGGGATCCTCGACGTTCACCACCCGGTTCTCGGTGAAGACCTCGGCGTCGAAGTCCAGCACCTCGGTGTTGCGGTACCAGGAGAGGATCGTGGTGGCGGTCACCCGCTCCGAGAGCAGCGCGTCGAAACGGGCCGCGCCCAGCTCGTTTCCGATGTCCCCGAGGAAGTCCACGCGTTCGCCCGCTTCCTCGCCCTCGTCCTCGGTGAACGAGAAGTTCGTGTCCTCGCGGCTCGAAAGCCCGACGAGCGACAGCCGGTGCCCCGGCCCGAACTCCCAGTCCGCCCGTAGCTGAAAGTCCTCGAACGAGGGGAAGTCCTGGTCCAGCACCCTGCCGACGATCACGTCGTAGTAGGTGCGCCGGGCGGTCGCGAGCCACGAGCCGCCCCCCGGGAGCGGTCCCTCGAAGACGAGGTTGCCGTCGGTGATGCTCAGCGACGAGGTTCCCCCGAAGGCGCGCTCGCCGGGCCGGTTGCGCACCACCAGGAGCGAGGAGAGGCGGTCCCCGTACTGGGCGCCGAAGCCGCCGGCCGCCAGCGAGAAATCGGAGACGGTCTCCGGGTTGAAGGCGCTCACCAGCCCGAAGAGCCGGTAGGGGTTGTGGATCTCCACCCCGTCCATCAGCGTCAGGTTCTGGTCCGGGGTGCCGCCGCGCACGGAGAGGAAGCTGCCGAAGTCCGTGGTGGGTGTCACCCCGGGCAGCGTCGCCAGCGCCCGGAAGATGTTGTCCACCGTGCCGGCGGTCTCGAGGACTGCCTCGGGCTCCACCCGGGTCGCCGCCGGACGCTCCAGTTCGGGCGCCTCGGCGGTTACCTCGACGGCTTCTTCCTCGAACGTCCGCGGGAGGAGCTCGATCAGGACCGGGCCTTCGCCCGGAAGCGGCACGGCGTTGTCGAAGTAGCCCGGCGCCGCGGCGGATGCGGAACGGGCCGTCGCGGCGATGGGAAGCTCGAAGGAGCCGTCCTCCCGGGTGGTGGCGCTCCTGCCCCCGGCGGCGACCGTCGCTCCGGCGACCGCTTCGCCGGTGACGCTGTCCACGACCCGGCCGGTGATCACGCGCGTCTGTGCCGACGCCGACAGCCCCGGCTTCGCAACCGCCGCCCCCGCCGGCGCTCCGGCCGCGGCCGCGACAGTCGTCATCGTCAGGATCGTCCATCGGGCCAGGAGACTGGCGCGCCTCCGAGGCACGCCGAGTCCTGTTGTCTGATCCATGGCTCTCTCCCTCGGGCTTTCCACTACTACGGGCGACTCCCCGGAAACTTACGGCAGACCGACGCGCACCGCGTGGCCTCCTCCCGGACGCGTCAACGGGGCAAGCGGGCGGTTGCGGATGGCTCGTCGTTTGCTTGCTTTCCATTCGCAACCCTCTCGAGGAGGTGCGCCATGCCGGTCCACCGTCTGTTTCTTTTCGGCGCTCTCGCGGCGCTCCTCTGGTTCGGATCCCCGGGGCTCACCGAGGACCTGCGGCAGGAGGCGCACAAGGGCTGGGACCTCACGGCGGCGGAGGCCGCCGAACTGGAACGGGGCCTCGCGGCGACCCCGGAGGACCTGAACGCGCGGGCGCGGCTCCTGGGGTACTACTTTCGCCACCACCGGACCGATCCCTCCCGAAGGGCCGGACACATCCTGTGGTTCATCCGGAACGCGCCGGAGGCGGAGGTCCTGGAGGGACCCGAAGGACAGATCATGCCCGTGCTGGACCCCGAGGGCTTTGCGGAAGCGAAACAAGCCTGGCTGGAGCAGATCGGAAGCGAACCGCGGAACGTCACGTTCCTGCGGCACGCTGCCGCTTTCTTTACCCTGTCCGACGAAACCTTGTCCGCGGAACTCCTGGAGCGGGCGGAGGACGTCGAACCCACGAGTGCCGAGTGGGCTAGGGAACTGGGTCACATCCACTGGCGGGAGGCACGACAGTTCCCCGAGGGTTGGGACACGGGACTGGCGGAGCGCGCTCTCGCGGACTTCGAGCGCGCCTACGAGTTGTCCGGTGCGTCCGGTCGCGGATCGCTCCTCCCGGAACTAGGGATGGCGGCGTTTGTGGTCGGGGACACGGAGAAGGCGCGCACTTACGCCGAGACGATGCTGGCGGATATCCCGGACGACTGGAACCGCGGAAACCGGATCCACTACGGGAACCTGGTCCTCGGGAGGGTCGTGCTGGCCGGCGGCGACCTACGCGGTGCGGGTCAGTACCTGCTCGCCGCCGGCCGCACGCCAGGGTCGCCCCAGTTGAACTCCTTCGGTCCCGACATGGCCCTCGCCAGGGATCTGCTCGAACGGGGAGAAAAGCAGACGGTGCTGCGATACCTCGGGCTGTGCCTGGAATTCTGGAAGATGGGCCAGGAAAGACTGAAGAACTGGATCGCACTCATCGAAGGGGGCCGGACGCCCGATTTCAGCCGCCATCTGAGATTCTGACGGACTTGATGGGCAGAGTCCCGGGCGGGAGGCTCCTTCCGTCCGCCAGCGCGATCCTCCTGGCCTGCGCATGGGTGACCGGGATCGTCGCGGCGGCGCCGGCATGGCCTCAAGACCTGGGCCAGGAGGCGGGGAAAGGCCGCAACCTGAGCGCCGCGGAAGCCGCGGCACTCGAACGCCGGCTCCTCGACAACCCGCAAGACCTCCGGGCGCGGGCGCAGCTCGTTGGCTACTACCACGCCAGTCGCCGCACCAATCCGCGCCGGCACACGGAGCACGTCGTCTGGTTCATCCGCAACGCGCCCGAGTCCGAAGTGCTGGACAGCCGTCCCGCTCGCATCAGCCCGATGTTCGACGCCGACGGCTACCTGGAGGCAAAGCGGGCGTGGCAACGCCTCGTTCAGGACGAGCCGGACAATGTCACGATCCTCCGCCATGCCGCCGCCTTCCACGCCCCGAGCGAAAATGCCTTCGCCGCTGCGCTGTTCCAGCGCGCGGAAGCGGTCGAACCCTCCAACCCGGAGTGGGCGCGGGAGCTGGCCGAGCTGGAATGGCGCGAGGCCCGACTCTTTCCGGAAGGACGCGATCCGGTCGGCGCCGCCCGTGCACTCGTCCACTTCGAACGCGCCCACGAACTCTCCGGTGCCCGGGGCCGCCTCGCGCTCCTGCCGGATCTCGCGCTGGCCGCCTTGGTTGCCGGCGACGACGAGAAGGCCCGCACCCACGCGCTGGCCATGCTCGAAGCCGCACCCGACCTTCGCGACCGCGGGGATCCCCTTCACTACGGAAACCTCGTCCTGGGTCACCTCGCCCTGGGCGCGAACGACCTCGAAGAAGCGCGAATCCGACTCCTCGCCGCCGGCCGCACCGGGCGGCTGCCGATCTTAAGGTCCGGGGCTCCGGACATGAGTCTCGCGAAGGCGCTGCTCCAGCGCGGGGAATCAGGGACCGTGCTGGAGTACCTCAGGCTGTGCCTCGACTTCTGGCCGGAGGGTGAGGAACGTCTGCTGGACTGGATCGTCCTCGTGGAAGCGGGCCTGGTTCCCGATTTCCGCCCCCTGGCGTTCTGAGGGCCTGGTTCCTTGGTGATCCCGGACTACCGGAAGCCCGGGCGGCGGGGGCGGCCGGCCGTGTCCGCGGCGTGCAGCAGGCCCCGGGGC
>CAYUVU010000026.1:0-1749 GCA_964448205.1 uncultured Acidobacteriota bacterium | reverse complement strand
CTCGACCGTGTGCTGCAGCGAGAACAGGCGCTTCGATGCGGTGTCCATCTCCATGCGGACACCCTAGCCCCCCCGGCGGGAGCGCACCAGAGAAACTTGTAGGGAATCGGCTCGACTTTTGTAGGACTCCGGCTCGACTTTTGTAGGCCATCCCGCGCCAGAGGCCCCGCGCACCTGCGGAGGTTCAGAGTTCCTCGCGGGCGTCGAAGTGCGCCAGGACCCCGCCGAGCGCGGAGGGGTGTACGAAGCCGATCATCGCCCGCCGGGAGCCGGGCCGCCCGCGTTCGTCGATCGTCCGGCAACCCGCCTCGCGCGCGCGCCGCAGGGCCTCGCCGGTGTCCGGGACCTTGAAGGCGACGTGGTGCAGCCCGGGTCCGCGGCGGTCCACGAAGCGGGCCAGGGTGCCCATGTCCTGCCGGGTGTCTCCCGCCTCGCCGCGGCGGACCTCGGGCGCGTCCGGCCCGAACTCGAGCGGCTCGATGACCTCCAGCTCCGTATCCCCGATGGTGATGAACAGCACGCGCCCGCCTCCCACCCGGCGCGGCGGCCGGTTGTGGTAGACGATGCCGTACTTGTCGGAGGTGAAGCTCTCCACCGTGATCGAGACTTCCACGTCGCTCTGGCGGCTCTCCACCTCGAAGCCGAGCCTGCCCGCGAAGCACGCCTCCGTGCCCCGGAGGTCGTTCGTCGAGACCCCGATGTGATCGAACCGTTCGATCCACCCCGCGGGCGGGGGCAGGTCGAGCGGCGGTGCGAGACGGGTGAGCACGCCGCGGGTCTCGGCGAGGTCGAGATCGAACGCCTCGCCGCCGCCGAGGGCGGGCCGGGGGCCGTTCGCGTCCACGCCGGCCGCCCGCGCCGCCTCGCACGCCGCGGCGGGGTCGGCGGCGGCCAGCGCGATGTGGTGGACGCCCGTGCACTCGGTGCCGTCGACGAGCGGATCGCCGGGTTCGAAGAGAGCGAGCGCACTCCGGCCGACGGTGAACACCGGCGCCGCGGCGCCCCCCGCTCCCGCCACCTCGGTGCGGGGCAGCTCGAACACCCCGCCCAGCACGCGGGCGGCCGACTCGACGTCCCGGGTGACGGCGGCAACGTAGGAGAGTGCGCTGGCGATCATCGACGGTCCTCTCGGGGCGGGCGGATGCGGGCCTGCCGGCGCCGGCGGGAGGGCACCGCCGCCCCGTGCGGCCGCCCCCGAAGCCCGCGACGGCGGCGGCCGAGGCCCGCGACGGCGGCGGCCGAGGCCGCGGGCCAGCATACCGGATCGATTCCCAACGAGGGCCGGATCCGTGATCAACCTCGGCCCCGGGCTCAAAGCTGCGGAACCTCTGGTGGAAAGTCCGCAGACGCAACGGCTAATCGGCGTGCAATAATCGGGCGAGCGATACAAGGACGCTCCATGCCCCGCACTACCGAGAGCTCGTTCAACTTCGCGCTCGGCGAGGTCCTGCGCACCAAGCACCCCCGCTGGCGCGAGCCGGAGCGGGTCGCCGCCGAGACGACGGGCGCGATCCAGGGTGCGCAGGGACTCCGGCCCGACATCGTGGTGCTGAGCGAGAACGGGCTGCCGGTCGTCGTCGAGACCGAGTTCGTGCCCGCGCGCACCGTCGAGCAGGATGCGGTCCAGCGGTTGGCCAAGCGCCTGCAACGCACCGGCGAGAAGATCGAGCAGGCGATTGCCGTCCGCGTCCCGCAGAGCCTCGCCACCGCGGGCCAGCACGAGCTGGACCGCCGGATCCGCGAAGCCGG
>CAYUVU010000025.1:0-19270 GCA_964448205.1 uncultured Acidobacteriota bacterium | reverse complement strand
CAAAAGGGCGATATCCGGCCGCGAGCGCAAACGCGGCCACCCCGGGAATCCAAGCCCAGCATGGACTGCGATTCTGCTGCTCGGGAGTTGCGTTTGCTTGAACGATTCTTGATGCGCCAGTCACGATCCCATGAACATCAGCGAACAAAAGATGAAAAACCCGTGAATCCGATCGGCGATGCCATTCGCAAACTCGCGGCCCCGCAGAAACCAGACCGGGCCGGCGCCGGGCCGGTCAGCGCTCGGTGCGCATCGGATCCGCCGGATAGACCCCCAGGATCCTGACCGAGCGGGAGAAGAACCGAAGTTCTTCAAGCGCCTTCGCCACCCCGGTGTCCTCGGGGTGGCCCACCACGTCACAGTAGAACTGGGTCGAGGTGAACGAGGCGTCCAGCATGTAGCTTTCGAGCTTCTGCATGTTCACGCCGCCCGTCGCGAACCCGCCAAGCGCCTTGTAGAGAGCCCCCGGGAGATTCCGCACCTGGAACACGAACGTGGTGATCGCGTCCACGTCTCGTGGAACCCTGACCGGCTCCCGCGCCATGACGAGGAACCGGGTGATGTTCGTCGAGACGTCCGCGATGTCGGGCGCCAGGACGGACAGCCCGTGAATCCCCGCGGCGAGCGCCGAGGCGATGGCCGCTTTCGTGGGGTCGCCGCTCTCCGCGATCAGGATCGCGGACCCGGCGGTGTCGGCCTCCGCGACCGGCCGAAGGCGCCGGCTACGGATGAACTGCCGGCACTGGGCCAGCGCGTGCGGGTGGCTGTGAACGGTCCGGAGTCCGCCGAGCCGCGCTCCACGCAACCCCAGGAGCTGATGCCGCACCTGGTGGAAGGCCTCGCCCACGATCTGCAGACTGGATTCGGGCAGCAGGTGATGGATGTCCGCGACCCGTCCGGCGACCGAGTTCTCGATGGGGATCATGGCGAGATCCGCCGTTCCCTCGGCCACTGCCGCGAAGGCGTCCTCGAAAGCCTCGCAGGCCAGGGGCTCGTGGTCCGGATACCGGTCCCGGCAGGCCATGTTCGAGTAGGACCCCGGATACCCCTGAAAAGCGATCTTCAACTCAGACATCGGACCCGGGAGCATACGCCCGGACTGTGTGTACGATCTTGGCGGCCATGAAGCACATCCTGGTCATCGAGGACGATCCCGACATCGTCGAGCTCCTCCGGTTCAACCTGGAGCGGGAGTCCTATCGGGTGATGTCCGCCACGACGGGCTCCGAGGGATGGTCCGAGCTGCAGCGCGAGCAGCCGGATCTGGTGATTCTGGACCTGATGCTGCCGGAGATCAGCGGGTTCGACCTCTGCCGCCGCCTGCGGAGGGACGCCCGGTACCAGCACCTCCCGGTCATCATGCTCACCGCCCGCAGCGAAGAGGCCGATGTGATCGCCGGGATCGAACTCGGGGCCGACGACTACATCACCAAACCCTTCAGTCCCCGCGAACTGGTTGCGAGGGTGGGAGCGGTGCTGCGCCGGGCCGGGCGGGCCGAACGGCGTCCGCCCGCGGCCATCAACGAAACCCTTCAGTTCGGCGATCTGTCGATTGATCCCACCTCCCATCGCGTGCAGCGGGGAGGAAACGACCTGCCGGTGACACATCTCGAATTCAAGCTGCTGCACCATCTGGCGTCCCACCCGCGACGGGTGTTCTCGCGGGAACAACTCCTCGACCGGGTCTGGGGACGCGAGAAATACATCACGCTGCGCAGCGTGGATGTCTATGTGCGCCGGCTGCGCCAGAAGATCGACATCTCGGGGGATCCTTCGCTGCTGAAGACGGTTCGGGGCGCCGGGTATCGCTTCGAACCCCCGGCTTGAACTCCAGGACGCCGGAGGAGCCGGGGCGGCCCGGACGGTTCCGCCGCCCGTCGCGGCTGGCGCTCCGGCTGACCGCCGCGAGCCTGCTGGTCGCGCTCGCCGCGCTCTTTGCGGTGCTCGCCACCACCGCTCAGGTCGTCAGGGAAAGCGCGGTCGCCTCCACCTTCGCCGATCTGGACGGAGTCGTGGAGGTGGGACTCGCGAACGCGCCGGCGGAAACGTCCGCGGCGCCGCTCCGGGACTGGGCCATGGCGCTTGCCTCTTTTGAGGGGGGCGGCGAGGAGGGAGCCACCCCGACACGCCGCGAGCGCCGGGTGACGCTCATTACAAGCGATGGAACCGTACTCGCGGACTCCCACGAGGACGCGCGAGCGATGGACAACCATCGGGACCGTCCCGAGGTCATCGCGGCCTTCGCCACCGGCTACGGCCGCTCGCAGCGGTTCAGCGACACGCGCGGCGAGGATCTCACCTACGTGGCGGTCAGGCTTCCGTGGCGGGCAGACACCGTGCTGCGGCTATCGGAGCCGGTCGTTCAACTCGAGGAAACGGTGCGGGCAATCCTGACCCCGGTGATCGTCGTGACCGCGCTCGCCTTCATCGTCGCGGCCGTGCTTTCGCTTTGGTACGCGGCCCGCTTCGGCGAGCGGATTGCGCGGCTCGTCCGATTCTCGGAGCGGGTGGCCCGGGGGGATTTCACGCCGGAGACCTCTCCGCTGCGGATGGACGAACTCGACCAGCTTCTCGCATCGCTCAATCGCACGGCGCAGGAACTGCAGAGCAGTTTCCAGTCCCTGACCGCGGAGAAGAACCAGGGCGCCACCATCCTTTCGAGCGTCGCGGAAGGCGTCGCGGTGGTCGACGAGGACCTGCGCATCCAGTACGTGAACGGCGCCTTCCGTGAGGTGCTTTCCCTTCCGGGCGAGTCCTGGCGCGACTATCGGGGGCGGCACGTGCGGAACGTCCTGGAGAAGAAGCGCCTTCTCAAGATGGTGCGCGCGGCGATGCGAGGTACATCCGAGGAACGCGAAATCTCCCTCAACGACCGGGAGGTGCTGGTCCGCGCCGCTCCCATCCGTCCGATCGAGCCAGAGCGACCCCCGGCAGCTCCCCATTCAGGGAACGGTTCTCAGCAACCCGGGCCTGCAGGCGCGGTGCTGGTGCTCATGGACGTGACCCAACTCCATGCGCTGGAGCGGGTACGCCGCGACTTCGTGGCCAACCTCTCCCACGAAATGAGGACGCCCTTGACCGCGATCCGCGGCTTCTCGGAGACGCTGCTCGACGGCAACCTCGAAGGACCACCCGAGCAGCGGCGCTTCCTCGGGATCATCCGCCAACACGCGGTGCGGCTGTCCCGCCTGACGGACGACCTGATGCGGCTCGCCCGGATCGAGGCGGGCAAGCTGGAGGCCGAGCCGGTTCCAGTCGGGATCGACACCGTCGTCGAGTCGGTCCTCGAGTCGGCGCGGCTGAAGGCGGGCGATCGCAGGCTGACGGCCTCCGTACCCGACGACGCCCGGCCAGTCCAGACCGATCCCACGCGGCTCACGGAGATCCTCCAGAACCTGGTGGACAACGCCATCCAGTACTCCGCTGCCGACGGGCGGATCAAGGTCGCGACGAAGTTCAGCGACGCGGAAGTGCATGTCTCCGTCAGCGACAACGGAGTGGGAATCCCGAAAGCGCACCTCGGCCGCATCTTCGAACGGTTCTACCGGGTGGACCCGGCCCGGTCCCGGGAGGTCGGCGGGACCGGACTCGGTCTGGCGATCGCCAAGCACACCGTGGAGGTACTCGGCGGGCGCATCGAGGTGGAGAGCACCCCGAAACAGGGCTCGAGGTTCACGGTGGTCCTTCCGGCGCCGCAGCCGGACGCTCCAGCCGCCGAGATCAGCGCCTCCGGGGACGCGGTCCTCGACCACGCTTCCCCGGCCTAGCGACGCGGATCGGTTCCGCCAGCAAGCCAAACTCCAGGTCACCCCGCAGCGGGTCCACGCGGACAAGCTGCGCTTCGAGCGCGTCGCCGATCCGGAAGCTGCGGCCCGTCGCCGGACACCGGAGCGAATGGTCCTGGTGATGGAAACGGAACCGTCCCCCGGTGAGCAACGCCATGGGCACCGTCCCCCGGGCGGGGATCTCGTCGAGTTCGATGGCCAGACCGAAACGGCCTGTCTCGGAGACCCGGGCGGCGAAGGCGTCGCCGAGCCGGCCGCCGAGCAGCCGCGCGATGCGCCGTTCGACCAGAGTCCGTTCCGCCGCCTCCGCGTTCCGCTCGGTCTCGGAGCAGGCCGCGGCGAGCGCCGGCAGCGTCTGGGGATCCGCGTCCCGGGATGGCTCGCCTTCCGCCGCGGCGATCGCGCGATGCGCGACGAGGTCCGGGTACCGCCGGATCGGCGAGGTGAAGTGCGTGTAGTCCGGAAGCGCGAGCGCGAAGTGTCCCTGCGCGCGGGGCGAGTACACCGCCTTCTGCATGGCGCGGAGCAGCTTGCGGCGCAGGAAGGACGCCTCGGGCCGGGCCTCGATGCGGGCGAGCAGCCGGGCGCAGTGGGCCGGACGGAGCGGCCCGGAGGGGACGCGGAGCCGTTCGCCGAAGCCGGCCAACAGGTCCTCGAAGGAATCGATCCGGGTCTCGTCGGGGGCCGCGTGAACCCGGTGGAGCGCCGGAGTCCCCGTGCTTCGCAGCCGTTCGGCGACCGCCTGGTTTGCAAGCAGCATGAAGTCCTCGACGAGCCGGTGGGCGTCGTTCCTTTCCGCGTAGCGGGCGTCGAGCAGGGTCCCGTCGGCGGCGGCAGTGACCACGGGCTCGGGGAGATCGAGGTCCACGGCGCCCCGTTCGGCGCGCGCCCGAGCGAGGAGCGCGGCGGCCCGTCCCATGGTCCGGACAGCCGTACCCACCGGGCCGGAGCCCGTCCCGGTGAGGAGACGCGCTCCATCCTCATAGGACAGCCGGGCGGCGCTCCGGATCACACCGCGGGAGAAGCGCGCCTCCCGCAGCCGTCCGTCGGGGCCGATCCGCAGGCGCACCGACCGGACCAGCCGGTCCAGGTCCGGGAAGAGCGAGCAGATGCCCGAGGACAGCGCTTCGGGCAGCATCGGCACGGCGCGCTCGGGGAAATAGGCCGAGGTACCCCGCAGCGCGGCCTCCTCGTCCACGGCGCTCCCCGGGGGGACGTAGTGGCTGACGTCCGCGATGTGGACCCCGATCTCGAAGCCGCCGTCCGGAAGCTCGGCCGCCTCGATCGCGTCGTCGTGATCGCGGGCGTCCTCGGGATCCATGGTGAGAATCAGCCGGCCGCGACAGTCCTCGCGGCCCGCGGTTTCCTCGGCGGCAACCGCCGCGGGCGCGGCCTCCGCCTGGTCGAGCGCCGCCGGAGGGAACTCGTCGCGAATCGAGTACTTCGCGAGCACCGCAAGCAGTTCCGCTCGGGGCTCGTCGGCCGGGCCGAAGACGCCCGTCACCTCGCCGATGACCGGCTGCCCGGGGGCCGGATAGCGCCGGATGCGCACTTCGACGAGATCTCCGGGCAGCGCCCCGCCCGCCGGGAGCAGGATTTCGCGCGCCCACCCACGATCCCAGACGGCCACGGTCCGTTCGGGCGTCACCAGGCCAACGACGGTAGCGGCGCTCCGCTTGACGACCCGGACGACGGTCCCCTCGAGCCGTCCCCGCCGGGTCCGGAACGACGGCTCGACCTCCACGAGGTCGCCCGGAAGCGTCCCACCCAACCGGCTCCGGGTGACGTGGATGTCCTCCGCGCCGTCCGGCCCGTCGGGGATCACCCACCCGTCACCCTCCGGCCGGCCCTCGAAACGCCCCCTGATGAGGCGGGGTGAGGGGCGCGCATCCACGGGATTGCGAGGGGAACGTGGGCCTCTCCCAGGCCGGCTGATCCTGCCCACGGGCTGCTAGAATCGCGCGCTCCGCGGGCCGAAGTGGCGGAACGGCAGACGCGCTGCGTTCAGGGCGCAGTACTCCTTGCGAGTGTCAGGGTTCAAATCCCTGCTTCGGCACCGCGCGCTGGTCGGGCTGGGGGTGGGGCGCATCCGCCTGTTCAAGCTCCGATGTCAGGCAACTGATTGGACGAGCGCCCCACCCCCAACCCGAACGGCACTTCGTGCCTCGAATCGGAACTCGCCGCATCACGCTGTATGAGGCTGAACCATAAAGCCCGATCCAGAGAAGCAGGCGAGTTCCGATTCGCGCCGTCTTTTTTGTGAAAGGGGGGGACGCGCCCCCCCTTTCACACTTTCCCCCCCGAATGGCGCGCCGGCTTGGAACGCCGGTCTCCAGACCGGCACGCGCGGTGCTCCGCACCGCGCACATCGTTCCTCCGCGAGGAAAGGTGGCTCCCATCTCGGCGTGGCGCTCAACCGCGGGGGTAAAACGCGCGGCTTGGAACGCCGGGTTCCCGAGCTACGAGGAATGGGGCCGACAGTCGCCGACCTCCATCCCTCGTGCTCAAGGGGTCTGCGCAGAGCTATCGCTTTGCTCCGAAACAGCCGGCACCGCCCGCCACCGGCGGGCGAAACGCAAGACGTCACCGCGCAAAGTGGCGCCCACGCGCTACGAAAACACGTAGAGGAGCGTTCCGCCCGGGACGCCCTCCAACAACAACACGATGCGTCCGGACCCATCACCGTAGGACTGCCGGTAGCGGTCGCGAAGCGGGGTCAGGTCGAACTCGTAGTCCTCGGTCAACCACGCCTCACACGAATCACCGTTCGCGTCGTGTCCGAGGGACACCGGGAGCTGCACGGGATCCGATTCCAGAAACGACTCCGAAGCGACCAGGGTGAACTCGTGGCGCGCGCAACCCCCGGCGTAGGAAAGGTTGAGGCTCAGGGTGTCGCCGGCAATCGCCGCGCCATTCAGAACGAAGGAGTCCTGGCCATGGAGATGCGGCTGCCCGGATACGAGCACGGCGCCGGCCCGAGGGCCCGTCGGGGGAACATCATCCACCGAGACCGCGACGGGGGTGTCCAGCCCGCCCTCACCGCAGGCCGCGAAGGCAGCGGCTCCCAGAGCCAGGACCCAGGCCCCCACGCGTAACGAATTCACCGGGCCGGTCCTCCGCAATGGAAGGCCGGGCCAGCGGGAACGCCCGTCAGTTCTCCGGCCCCTCCTCATTGCGCACCGTCGGGTACTCGATGCCGAGCTGCTCGAGATACGTGTCGTAGCTGTCCGGGTCGTAGTAGAACGGCCGCATCGCCTCCCGGAAAGCGCCCATCCGCTCCTTGTTCAGGTGGATCGCCGGCGGGTCGTCGGGTCCGATCAGCGGCGTGTACTGGTGCTCGGCGGTCTGCTCGGCGAAGTACTCCTTCGCGGCCGGGACCAGTTCCGGATCCAGCAACAGGTCCATGAGGGTCATGGCGATCACCCGGGCCCCGGCCACCGCTCCCTTGTGCGCGATCGGGGTGGCCATCGCGACGCCGTTCGCCCAATGGTGGCCCGGACCGCCCGGGATGTTGGACGGGAAGCGCAGGGTGACGGTGGGCACGGCCCACGAGATGTCACCGATGTCATCGGAGCCGCCGCCGAGCCGCGGCGGCTGTACCGGGCCGCCCATTTCTCCCAGTTCGGTCACGAGCCCCTGTTCCTCGACCCCGAGCTCGCGCTGGAGCCCCCTGGCGAGGGCCAGATCGGCTTCGCTCCATTCCGGAAGCCCGACCCGCTCGATGTTGGCCCAGACCGCCTCCGCCACCGGCTTGTTGAAATGCCGCGGATACGCGTGACCCAGAATCCGCCACGACACGTCGGTGGAGGTCATGGCGGCGGCGGACTGCGCCATGGTGTTGCCCAGTTCGAAGAGCTCCTTCATCCCGGGCTGCTCGAGTTCGCGGAAGTAGTACCAGACGGACGCCAACTGGGGCACGACGTTCGGCTGGTCCCCGCCGTTCGTGATGACGTAGTGCGAACGGTGCGGAAGTCGCAGGTGCTCGCGCTTGACGTTCCACGCCATGTTCATGATCTCGACGGCGTCGAGGGCGCTGCGGCCACGCCAGGGCGCCCCCGCCGAGTGCGCGGACTCGCCCGTGAAGGTGTATTCGACCGAGACGAGTCCGTTGCCCCGGCCCTGCCCCCAGGTGACGCTGAACTGGTTGGACACGTGGGTGAAGATGCAGACGTCCACGTCCTCGAAGTAGCCGTCGCGGATGAACCAGGCCTTCGTGCCAACCACCTCCTCGGCGACGCCCGGCCAGATCACGATGGTTCCCGGAATCCCCTCCCGCTCCATGACCTCCTTGGCGGCCAGCGCGCCGGCCACGATCACCGCCTGCCCGGAGTTGTGGCCCTCGCCGTGCCCCGGCGCCCCTTCGACCAGCGGGTCGTGGTACGCGACGCCCGGCTTCTGCGACGCCTTCGGAATGCCGTCGATGTCGCTGCCGAGCGCGATCACGGGCGAACCGGATCCCCAGCGCGCCATCCAGGCCGTCGGAATCCCCGAAATGCCCTCCTCCACCTCGAACCCGTTCTCCCGCAGGACGTCGGTGAGGTAGCGGGAAGTCTCGAACTCCTGGAAGCCGAGTTCGCCGAAGCTGAAGATCGAGTCCACCATCACCTGGACCAGCTTGGCCCGCTCCGCGGCGCCCTGGTCGGCGACCGGACGGAGGGTCTCGAGGTCCTGCCCCGCCACCGGTACGGCCAGGAGCACGGCGAACAGGGCTGGAAACAGTCGGCGCATCACGGGAAACCTCGCTCCGGCGGCGCCGCCCATCCCGGCCCGCCGGGCGGCGATTCTACCGGCGGGAGAGCGGGAATTCCCGGGTGGTCGGTCCTGGTCCGTCAGTTCTCCTGGTCTTCCGGCTCGGTGCGGACGGTGGGGTACTCGATGCCGAGCTGCTCGAGATAGCTGTCGTACCGGTCGGGGTCGTAGTAGAACGGCCGCATCGCCTCCCGGAAGGAGTTCATCCGCTCCTCGTTCAGGTGGATGGCCGGCGGGTCGTCCGGGCCGATCAGCGGCGTGTACTGGTGGTCCTTCGTCTGCTCGGCGAAGTACTCCTTCGCGGCCGGGACCAGTTCGGAGTCGAGGAAGAGGTCCATGAGCGTCATGGCGATCACCCGGGCGCCGGCCACCGCGCCCTTGTGGGCGATCGGAGTCGCCATCGCCACCCCGTTCGCCCAGTGGTGACCGGGGCCGCCCGGGATGTTCGAGGGGAAACGCAGGGTGACCGTGGGGACGGCCCAGGAGATGTCGCCGATGTCGTCGGACCCGCCACCCAGCCTCGGTTCGCGGGCGGGGCCCCGGATTTCGCCGAGTTCGGTCGCGAGCCCGCGCTCCTCCACTCCGAGTTCGCGCTGGAGGCCGGTGGCGAGCGCGAGGTCGGCTTCGCTCCATTCGGGGAGCCCCACGCGCTCGATGTTCGCCCACACCGCCTCCGCCACCGGCTTGTTGAAGTGGCGCGGATAGGCGTGCCCCAGGATCCGCCAGGAGACCTCGGTCGAGGTCATCGCGGCCGCCGCCTCCGCCATCACGTTGCCGAGGTCAAACAGCTCCTTCATGTGGGGCTGGTCGAGCTCGCGGAAGAAGTACCAGACGGACGCCAACTGCGGCACCACGTTCGGCTGGTCACCGCCGTTCGTGATCACGTAGTGCGAGCGGTGCGGCAGCCGCAGATGCTCGCGCTTGATGTTCCAGGCGGCGTTCATGATCTCCACGGCGTCGAGCGCGCTCCGGCCCCGCCAGGGCGCGCCGGCCGAGTGCGCCGACTCGCCCGTGAACGTGTATTCCACCGATACCAGGCCGTTGCCGCCGCCCTGTCCCCAACTGACCCCGAACTGGGACGACACGTGGGTGAAGATGCAGATGTCCACGTCCTCGAAGTAGCCGTCCCGGATGAACCAGGCCTTGGTCGCGAGGAGTTCCTCGGCGACGCCCGGCCAGATCGCGATGGTCCCCGAAATGCCCTCCCGCTCCATGATTTCCTTGGCGGCCAGCGCGCCCGCGACGATCACCGCCTGCCCGGAGTTGTGGCCCTCGCCGTGGCCCGGCGCCCCTTCGACCAGTGGGTCGTGGTACGCGACGCCCGGCTTCTGCGAGGCCTTCGGGATCCCGTCGATGTCGCTTCCGAGCGCAATCACCGGGGAGCCGGATCCCCAACGCGCCATCCAGGCCGTCGGGATCCCGGAGATGCCCTCCTCGACCTCGAACCCGTTCTCCCGCAGGATGTCGGTGAGGTAGCGGGAGGTCTCGAACTCCTGGAAGCCGAGCTCACCGAAGCTGAAGATCGAGTCCACCATCACCTGGACCAGCTTGGCCCGCTCGGCGGCGCCCTGGTCGGCGACCGGACGGAGTGTCTCAAGGTCCTGAGCCGCGAGCGGAGCGGCAAGGAGCAGGGCGAACAGGGCTGGGATCAGTCGGCGCATCGTGGAAACCTCGCTTCGGCGGCGGCACCCGTCCCGGCCCGCCGGGCGGGCGATTCTACCGGCGGAGCAGCGGCCGGGACCCGCCGCCACACTGCTAAGCTCCCGCCGCCAGGAGGCTACGGCGCCGCTGCGAAAGTGGCGGAACTGGCAGACGCGCTGGATTTAGGATCCAGTGGGGTAACCCGTGGGGGTTCGAGTCCCCCCTTTCGCACCAGCGCGCCCCTCCCCACTACCGAGTCTGAGTAGCGAGTTCGTGGACAACACCACCCCTTCGGAACCCGACAACGAACCCGCCGACGCGGCCGCGGCCGGCGGACCTCCCCGCCCGCCGTTCCCGGAGAAGGACCGGATCCCGGACCTGGCCTTCCGGCTGGAAGAGGAAGGCCAGTCCCGGCGGGCGATCGAAGTGACGATTCCCGCTCCCGTGTTCGAGGAGGCGGTCCAGAAGGAACTGCGGCGCATCCGCCAGAAGGCTCACCTGCGCGGGTTCCGGAAGGGCAAGGCGCCGAGGGAGCGGATCGAACTCCTGTACGGGAGCGAAGCCACCGAGGAGGCCATGAGCCGTCTACTCGGGCGGGCGACCCGGCAGAGCCTCCACGAACTCGATGTCCAGCCGCTCGACGTGCCGAAGGCATCGCCGGAGGAGGCGACCCGAGGCAAGCCACTCGTCGCGAAACTCCGCTTCAGCGTGTGGCCGGAGGTGGGAACGGTCGACTTCGACGGGATCAAGGTCACCACCCGGGAGGTTTCGGTGACGGAGTCGGACATCGGCGAGACCCTGGAACATCTGCGGATGGAGAGAGCCCAGCCGGGGCCGATCGAGGGACGCGGCATTCAGGACGGCGACTTCGTGGTCGGCGATCTCCAGGAATCGAGCGCCATCGAGCTGGCCGGGGCGCCGGCGCCGCAGGTCACGAAGGACGTGCCGCTGAAGGTGGGAAGCGAGGCCTATCACCCGTCGCTCCACGAGGCCCTGCAGGGGGCCGGCGAAGGGGACACCGTGGTCGCGACCGCCAGTTTCGGGGAGGAGTCTCCGGACCCGCAGCGCGCCGGCCGATCGATCCGGGCCGCCTTCACGATCAAGCAGGCCCGAACCCCGGTGCTGCCGGCCCTCGACGACGCCTTCGCGCGGGAGCTGGGCGCGGATTCGCT
This sequence comes from uncultured Acidobacteriota bacterium, assembly GCA_964448205.1. Classification (GTDB taxonomy): domain Bacteria; phylum Acidobacteriota; class Vicinamibacteria; order Marinacidobacterales; family Marinacidobacteraceae; genus Marinacidobacterium. The sequence goes on along the minus strand of CAYUVU010000025.1, from coordinate 7,923 downwards.
CCTCGCCCTGCGCGGCGACATCCGGGACCGGCTGCGCCAGCGGGCCGATCAGAACGAACGCCGCGCGGTCACAGAGCAGCTCGTGGACGCGCTCCGCGAAAAGAACCCGGTGGAACCCCCCGAGCCGCTCGTCGAGCGCGATCTGGACAACCGGGTGCGGATGCTCGCGAACAGCATGATGCAGGGGGGGATGCCCGCCGAGGCGGTGCGCTCCGAGCTCGAAAAGCACCTGGACACGCTCCGCGCCGAGTGCGAGAAGACGGTGGCCTCCACGATCCTGGTGGACGCGCTGGCCGACCAGCAAGGCATCGAGACGACCGAGGAAGCGGTCGAAGCGCGGCTCGAAGCGGAGTCCTCCGCCGCCGGCAAGACCCCGGCGGCGCTCCGGGCCGCCATGCAGAAGGACGGCCGGCTCGACCGCCTCCGCACCCAGCTCCGCCGCGACGCGGCCATCGACTTCCTGAGGGACCGGGCGGAACTCACGCCAGCCGGGGACTGACGGCGCCGCCGTGACGGTTTCTGGCGGCGCGACCTCGTATGCTCACGCGAACCTCCGAGCCCCAGCGAAACCACGAGGAACGAACACCGTGACCCGAGACCAGATCCTGATCCCGCACGTCATCGAGCAGACCGGACGCGGGGAACGCGCCTACGACATCTATTCCCGGCTGCTCAAGGACAACATCGTGTTCATCGGGCAGCCAATCAGCGACGAACTCGCGAACACCGTGGTCGCCCAGCTCCTCTTCCTCGAGTCGGAAGACCCGGAGAAGGAAGTCTCCCTCTACATCAACTGCCCCGGGGGCTCCGTGACGGCCGGCCTCGCCATCTACGACACGCTGCAGTTCATCCGGCCCGACGTCACCACCTACTGCCTTGGTCAGGCCTCCAGCATGGGAGCGATTCTGCTCGCCGCCGGGGCGCGCGGAAAGCGGTTCGCGCTTCCGAACGCCACGGTCATGATCCACCAGCCGCTGGGCGGCGCTCGCGGTCAGGCCACCGACATCCAGATCCAGGCCAACGAGATCATGCGGGTCCGCGCGCGCCTCACCGAAATCCTCGCCCATCACACCGGGCGCCCGTCGAAGGAGATCGGCCGCGACATCGAGCGGGACCACTACATGACCGCCGAGGAGGCCAAGGCGTACGGGGTGGTGGACTCGGTCATCGAACACCGCTGACGGAGGCGCCGGGGCCGCCGCCGGCCACTTGATTCCGGCGGCCGAAAAAGGCAAACTGACCCGTCACCGGAGCGCCGCTTTTGCGCCCGGTTTCCATCCTGGAATACACCATGAAGAGACGGATCGCCCGCAGCCTCAAGAGTGGGTCCTGCTTCACGGCTCTCATGGCGAGCGTCGGGCTCGCGGCGGCATCGGGCTCTTCCCACGGCGAAGAGACCCGGCGGACCACGGAAGAGACGCGGTCGGACGCGATCGCCAACCGGGTGGTGCGCAGCACCTGCACGATGTGCCACAACGACCGGCTGATGACGGGGAACCTGTCGCTACAGGAGTTCGACGTGGCGAACGCGGCGGAACACGCAGGCGTCGCCGAGGCGATGGTCCGGAAGCTGCGGGCCGGCATGATGCCGCCGCCCGGAGCGCGCCGGCCGGGCAGCGAAGCGCTGCTGAGCCTGGTGGAGACCCTGGAGTCCCGACTCGACGAGGCCGCCGAGCTGTCCCCCAACCCGGGAAGCCGGCCATTCCAGCGGCTCAACCGCCACGAGTACGGAGAGGCGATCCGTGACCTGCTGGATCTCGAGGTGGACGCCGGAGACTGGTTGCCGCTCGACCAGATGAGCAACAACTTCGACAACATCGCCGAGGCCCAGACACTCTCGGCCACCCTGCTCGAGAGCTACCTGAACGCCGCGAGCGCCATCAGCCGCCTCGCGATCGGCCAGCGCAGCGGCAAACCGGTGGACCACACCTACACGAACTCGCAGTACCTCTCGCAGCATCCCTGGGACCACGTCGAAGGCGCGCCCTACGGGACGCGTGGCGGGCTGGTGGTGGACCACACGTTCACGGCAGACGCCGAATACACCTTCGGGGTGACCTTCACCTCCGGGGCAAACACCCGCATCGAGGACATCGACGTCTCGATCGACGGGGAGCGGGTTGCGCTCCTGGCCTACGACACGAACCGCCGGACGGGCGCCGACGGCCGGGGCAGCGTCATCACCCTGACCCGGCCCATCTTCGTCCGGGCCGGCACCCGGCGGATCGCCGCCGCCTTCATCCGGCGGCAGCACGGGCCCTACGAAGACCTGATCCGTCCCCACGACTGGTCCTATGCCGGGGGCGGCTCGGGAGGCGCGGGCATCACGACGCTGCCCCACATCCGGGACGTCATCATCACGGGCCCCTACAACGCGACGGGCCTGTCGGAAACGCCCAGCCGGCGCCGCATCTTCTCCTGCCGCCCAACGACCCCCGAAGAAGCGCGGCCCTGCGCCAGCGAGATCCTCGCGCGGCTCGGCCGCGGCTCCCTCGTCGAAGAACCCGAGCAGGTCTTCGACTTCCTTCCCATCGAGGTTGCGCCGGTACGCCTCGCGGCCGAGCCGCGCGAGGATCTGACGGGCGCAGGGCCGCGCTTCCTCGGGGGTCGTTGGACGGCAGGAGAAGATGCGGCGCCGGCGGACGCTCCGGACCGGGGATTCCGGCTGAGCGACACGGACATCGCCTCGCGCCTGTCGTTCTTCCTCTGGGGAACGCCCCCGGACGATGAACTCCAGTCGCTGGCGGACGCGGGCCACCTGACCGAGGAGGAAGTGGAACGGCAGGCGCTCAGGATGCTCGCCGACCCGCGCGCCGGGGCGTTGGGCCGCCGCTTCGCCTCGCAGTGGTTCCGGATGCAGGACATGGACAAGGTCAAGCCGGATCCGAACTTCTTCCCGAATTTCGATGACAACCTCGCGGCCGCCATGCGGCGTGAGACGGAGTCGTTCTTCGCGAACCTGGTGCAGGAGGACCGCAGCCTCCTCGACCTGTTCCAGGCTGACTACACCTTCCTGAACGAACGGCTCGCCCTCCACTACGGGATCCCGGGAGTCGCCGGCCGGCAGTTCCGCCGCGTCCGGTATCCCGACGAGACCCGCCGCGGGGTCCTTGGCCATGGCAGCGTCCTGGTGCTCACATCGCTCGCGAACCGCACCTCTCCGGTGCTCCGCGGCAAGTGGGTGATGGAGGTGCTGATGGGCACGCCGCCGCCACCGCCGCCGCCCGACACCCCGGTGCTCGAAGACATCGAGGAGGTCGCCGACGGACGGAGGCTCACCACCCGCGAGCGGATGGAAATGCACGTCGCCAACCCGAGCTGCAACTCGTGTCACCGGTTCATGGACCCGATCGGCCTCGCGCTCGACAACTTCGACGTCACCGGCAAATGGCGCCGCCGCGAGAACGGCGGCCCCCTGGACACCCGCGGCGACTTCTACGACGGCACGCCGGTTTCCAGCCCTAGCGAGCTGGTGGACGCCTTGCTGCACCGGCCGATTCCACTGGCGCGCACCTTCACCGAGAACCTGCTGGCGTTCGCGATAGGCCGGCCGATGGAGCCCTTCGACGGGCCGACCGTCCGCCAGATCGCCCGGACCGCCGAACAAAACGACTACCGCATGGCGTCCTTCATCATGGGCGTGGTGCGGAGCGACGCCTTCCAGCGCAAGCGGGGTGACGGGACGTCCCCCGTGGAGACCATCCAATAGGAGAGACCATCATGTCGCTCATCACCGGAAAGTACCTGCCTCGCCGGACGTTCCTGCGCGGAGCCGGGGCCGCCGTGGCCCTTCCCTACCTCGACGCGATGTTGCCGGCGGGGCTCGGCAGCAAGGCCGAGGCGTCGCCGACGGACGTGACGCGCCTCGTGTGCATCGAGGAAGTGCACGGCCTGCCCGGCTGCAACGACTGGGGCGCGAGCCAACACCTGTTCGCACCCGCCGCCGAAGGACGCGACTTCAAGATGTCGGACGACAACGCGCTGAAGCCGCTCGAGCCGTACCAGGAGTACCTCACGATCGTCAGCAACACCGACGTGCGGATGGCGGAGGCGTTCACCGGGCCGGAAATCGGAGGAGACCACTTCCGGTCGTCCGCGGTCTTCCTGACCCAGTCCCATCCGAAGCAGACCCAGGGCTCGGACATCTGGTGCGGCACTTCGCTCGACCAGTACTACGCGCAGCGGTTTGGCCAGGCCACGCCCATGCCGTCCATGCAGCTTTGCATCGAGAACCTGGATCAGGCCGGCGGTTGCACCTACAACTACTCCTGCGCCTACACCGACTCGATCAGCTGGGCGTCGCCGAACGAGCCGCTGCCGATGATCCGCGACCCCCGGGTCGCCTTCGAAATGCTGTTCGGTGCGGGGAGCACTCCCGAGGAGCGCGCCGAGCGCCGGGCCACCCGGCGGAGCATTCTCGACTGGATCCTGAGCGACGCCGCCGAAGTCCGCAACGAGCTCGGAAACATCGACCGCCTCCGGATGGACCGCTACCTCGACCACGTTCGGGAGGTCGAGCGGCGCATCCAGATGGTCGAGGGTTACAACAACAGCGGCGAGACCCGGGAGTTGCCGGACGCGCCTCCGGGGGTGCCGGACTCCTTCACCGAGCACATGCAGCTCCTGTTCGACCTGCAGGTCCTGGCGCTCGAGACCGACATGACCCGGGTGATCTCGTTCAAGACCGGACGCGACGCCCAGAACCGCTCGTTCCCCGAGAGCGGGACGAACTCGCCGTTCCACCCCGCGTCGCACCACGGCAACCGGGAAGAGCGGATCATGGACTTCAACACGATCTGCCAGTACCGGGTGGGGCAGCTCCCCTATTTCCTGGAGCAGCTCAAGAACACGGAGGAGGGCGGCGTTTCGCTGCTCGACAAGACGGCGATCATCTGGGGCTCTCCGATGGCCGACGCCAACATCCACAACCACCGGCGCGCTCCGCTGATGTTCCTGGGCCGGGCGAACGGGCATCTCACCGGCAACCTCCACGTGAAGGCCCCGGACGGGACGCCGATGGCGAACGCGATGCTCGCCCTCGTGCAGTCGCTGGGCCTCGAAATGGAGTCCTTCGGCGACAGCAACGGAACGCTCTCCGTGGCGGAGCCGATCACGGACACGGACTAGGAGTCCGGTCCCAGCCGGGCAAAGGAGAAGGGCCAGTGCGGACTTCCAGTTGTCTGAGCGCCGCGCTTGCGGTGCTCCTGATCGCCGGTCTGGCGATCTCGGCGCCGCCCGTGGCGGCGCCGGTGGCCGACGCGGCGCGGCTCGGTGACCTCGACGCGGTCCGGGCCCTGCTCGCCGCCGGCGAGGACGCGAACGCCGCCCACGGAGACGGCATGTCGGCGCTCCACTGGGCCGCCGAGCGCGGCGACACCGCGCTCGTGGAAACGCTCCTCCAGGGCGGCGCCACTGTGGACGCGGTGACCCGCATCGGCAGCTACACCCCGCTGCACGTGGCGAGCGCCGCGGGGCAGGCCGAGGTGATGAATCTGCTGCTCGCGGCCGGTTCCGACGCGACGAGCGCGACCAGCCCGGGTGGAGCGACCCCACTGCACCTTGCGGCCAACGCCGGCAGCGTCGACGCGATCGCCGCGTTGATCGACCATGGCGCCGAGGTGGACGTCCGGGAAGCAACCTGGGGCCAGACCCCGCTCATCTTTGCGGCGGCGCGCAACCGCGTGGATGCGATCCGGGCGCTGCTCGAGCGCGGCGCGGACCCGAACGCCGCGTCGAACGTTGTGGACCTCATCTCCGACTACGAGCTGGCCGAAGCGGCGAAGAAGCGGCAGGAGGCAGTGCTCGAAGCCTTCACCGGCGGGGAAGGCGATCCGACCTCGCCCCAGACGCAGACCGCCGTGCTCGCGGCTCGCGAGCTCTACCTCTCCGGGGAAGTCCCCGAGAAGAAGGGCGAGGACAACGATCCGTTCGCCCGCTTCCGCCGGCCGCAACTCAAGGCCAAGGGCGGGTTGACGCCGCTGCTGCACGCGGCCCGGCAGGGATTTCACGAAGCCGCGACCGCGCTCCTCGAGGGCGATGCCGACGTCAATCAGGCGTCCACCGGCGACGGCACCAGCCCGCTGCTGATGGCGGCGATCAACGGGCAGTTCGACCTGGCGATGGTGCTTCTCGAGCGAGGGGCCGATCCCAACGTCGCGGCGACGGAAAACGGCGTTACCCCGCTTTGGGGGGCGGTCAACGCCGAATGGCAACCCCGGACCCGCTACCCGCAGCCACAGGAACATGACCGGCAGGAGACGACCTACCTGGATCTCATGCGGGCGCTCCTCGAGGCCGGCGCCGACCCGAACGCCCGGATCACGAAGCACCCCTGGTACATGGTCTACAGCGGCTGCGGCAACTCGAACTGCGGCCTCGTGAACACGGAGGGCGCGACCGCCTTCTGGCGGGCCGCCTACGCCACCGACATCCCGGCGATGCGCCTGCTGGGCGAGTACGGCGCCGATCCCAACATCCCCACCAAGGCGCCGGAACCACGGCGGCGGCGGGGCGGCACCACGGCGGACAACAGCGAGAAGAACAGTTCCCTCTCGGCGCTGCCGGCCGCGCCCGGGCTCTGGATCCCGACCGACCTGACCTCCATGGGTCCCGACCCGTCCGGGCTTCCTCCCTACAAGGCCGGCGGGCCGGGTGTGTATCCGATCCACGCCGCTTCCGGAGTGGGCTACGGCGAGGGCTTCGCCGGGAATGCCCACCGGCACTCGGACTCCTGGCTCGAGGCCGTCCAGTACCTGATCGAGCTGGGCGCCGAAGTGAACGAGCGGGACCACAACGGCTACAACGCCATCCACCACGCGGCCGCGCGGGGTGACGACGACATGATCCTCTTCCTGGTGGAGCACGGCGGCGACGTCACCGCGGTGAGCCGGCGGGGCCAGACGACGGCCGACATGGCCAACGGCCCGGTACAGCGGGTATCGCCGATTCCCGAGACCGTGGCGCTGCTGGAGAGCCTGGGCTCGAAGAACAATCACAACTGCGTTTCGTGTTGAGCCTGCTCGAGGCATGGCGTTCGGCGCCGGCCGCACTACTGCTGGCCGGCGCCCTTCCGGCGGCGGTTGCGGCGCAGGATGCGCCGGAAACGACGCCCTGGATGGAAATGTCCCTCGTCGGGGTGGATCCGGGCCAGGTGGACGAGTTCCTGGCGGCGCAGCGCGAGCTGGCGGCCCTCGAGCAGAAGGCCGGCGTTCCCTGGCGGAGCGTCAGCCGCACTGCCGTATTCGGGGATACCTACCGGTTCGTCATCGTGACGCCGCTGGCCCAGTTCGCGGGGCTGGATCGGCCGGCGCGTCCCGATCCGGCCCGGGTGTCCGTCGAGAGGCGCATCCGGCGCACCGTGACCAGCCGCCAGACCTTCGCGCTCCGGACGACGCCCGACATCGACAACCCGCTCCCCGACGGCCGGGATCCGGCCCTGATGCTCGTTCAGTTGATCTCCGTGGTTCCCGGCCGCGAACGCGACTACATCCGGGTCATGGCCGAAGAAGTGCTGCCGCACTTCAAGGAGGCGAACATGCACCACTCCTCGGGCGCCCTGACGCTCGGGGGTGACAGCGGTTACGTCCACTTCTTCCATCTGGGCAACTTCGCGGCGCTGGACCAGGGCTCACCCATGGCCCGCGCCCTCGGCCCCGCAGGCGCGCTGGAGGTCACCGCGAAGCTCGCGGGCGTACTGGCGCGGACGGAGCAGTGGGTCGTCCGCCACTTGCCGGACCTGAGCTTCCGGCAGGAAGCGGAAGCCGAAGGCGAGAACTGAGCGGCGATGCCGGCCTGCCGGCCGGCGGTCCCCGCGGGGCTACAATGGCCTCCGCGTGCCTGGGAAGGGAAAGAGCCGGAACGGCGGCCCCGCCGACAGCCTGAGTTGCTCGTTCTGCAACAAGCAGCAGGGCTCGGTCGGCAAGC
>CAYUVU010000024.1:0-8809 GCA_964448205.1 uncultured Acidobacteriota bacterium | reverse complement strand
GCCCCGCCGGCCGCCCGCCCAGCGCGGTCCGGACCACCGCGCGTGCCCGTCGGGAGACCGGCGTTCCAAGCGGTTGCGCCATCCCGGCAGACGACGTCCGCGCCGCCGCCCGCCTGCGGCGGGCTGTGCCGGCTAAAGCCGGCGTTCCAAGCCGTTGCGCTACTCGGGGCTGCCCACCACCTCCAACGTTAGTGGGTCGCGTTCGGGGAGGTGGGTGACGTCGCCGTTCAGGATGTCCGCCATGGTGGCGCGGCCGTCGGGGTCGCCGGGGCCGATGTCGTCCCAGATCCCGACCACCAGCATGACCATCGCGTCCGGCTGGAGGTACTTCTGGGCGGCCGCGGTCACGTCCTCCGCGGTCACCGCCTCGATCTGCTCGCGCCAGCGGATCCAGTAGGCGTGGTCACGGCCGAGGAACGCGTCGTTCGCGAAGATGCCGGCGCGGGCCCCGGCGCTCTCGAAGCGGCGGGGGAAGCTGTCCACCAGTGAGCGCTTGGCCAGGCCGAGCTCCTCCTCCGACACCGCCTCGTCCCGCATCCGGTTCACTTCCTCGAGCGCGATTGCGGCGGCCAGCGCCACCGTCTCGCTCTTCGACTGGTAGCCCAGCGAGTAGGCGCTCGGCCCCAGCGGGTTGAAGCCGAAGCGGCCGCCGGCGCCGTAGGCGAGCCCCTCGTCGGAGCGGATGCGCTGCATCAGCCGGGAGGTGAAGCCGCTCGCTCCGAGGATGTGGTCCATGACCTGGATGGCGGCGCGCTCCGGGTTCTCCCAGTCGTCCCAGCGGGGCGCCAGGTTGCCGATCCGCACCTTGCCCTGCGGGATGTCCTTCTCGACGTGGTAGATGCCCGGCGCCGGGCTCGGCGGCTCGTGCGGCGGCGGCCAGGGGACGTCCGCCGCGTCGTCCGCCGCGGGCCAGGCCGCGAGCCGTTTCTCCAGCTCCGCCAGGATCTCCGCGGTGTCCACGTCCCCGGAGACCGACCAGACCATGTGCCCGGGCCGCCAGTGGCGCCGGTGGAAGTCGCGCAGGTCGCCGGGGGTGATGGCGTCGAGGTGCGCCACGGTTATCTGCCGGCCGAGGTAGCTGTCCGGCCCGTAGAGCAGCATGGACCACTCCCGCGACAGCAGGTTGTCGGCGTCGTCGTTCCGCTGCTTCAGGTCCTCCCGGACGTTCTCCTGGCGCACCGAGAACCGCGCCTCGTCGAACCGCGGCCGCATGAGCACGTCGAAGAAGAGGTCGAGACTCTCCTCGAACGCCGGCGTCGTGGTGCGGAGCGAGGCGCGCGCCTCGGTGTCGCGCGAGGAGGTCGAGATCTGGGCGGCGAGGAACTCGATCCGCTCGTCCAGCTCGTCGGGGCCCCGCTCGCCCGCGCCGCCCTCGCGCATCATCCGGGCGGTCAGCGACGAAAGCCCCACGCGGTCGGCGGGGTCCAGGAAGCTGCCGATCCGCAGCGTGACCCCCATGCGGATCAGGGGCAGGGTGTGGTCCTCGACGATGACCACCGGGATGCCGTTGCCGAGCGTGTGGTGGTACTCGCTTCCGTCGGGGACCTCGAAGACGAAGTCCGGAAAGACCAGTTCTTCGGGCCGGTCGGGGATGTCCTGCGCCGTGGCGGGAAGCCCCGCCACCAGCAGGGCAAGAAGAATCAAGGCGGTTCGGCGGTTCATCGTGCGTCCTCTCCTTCCTCCGGAAGCTCGGCGATCCGCTCCCGGATCACCTGCTCCACGTACTGAAGCGCTCCCTGCATCTGCGGCGGCGCCTGTCCCATCATCTCGCCGAACTGGGCGAGCATGCCCTCGAGGGCGGCCCGGTCGGTGGACTCCCGGATCTGCCGGATCTGGGCCATGACCTGCTGCTGCACGGGCCCAGGCAGGTCGGCGAGTTCGGCCGGGACCTCCTCGGCCGCGGTGCCGGCCTTCCGGGTGTAGTGGGCGACCGCCCGGTTGGTGGGAACCAGGTACTTCGCGGCGACCCGCTTGATGTCTTCCTCGGTCACCGCGAGCGTCTGGTCCGCCCAGGTGTTGATGTATTCCCAGTCGCCGAGCGAGTCGTAGACGAGGAGCTGGACCAGCAGGAAGAAGCCGCCGTCGAGCCGCTCCCAGGCGGCTGCCGAGACCTGGTTCTTGACCTTCTGGATCTCCTCGGCGGGGATCGGTTCCTCGACGAGCCGCCGCAGCTCGCGCTCGACGGCGGCCTCGAGCTGGGTCGGCGTCGTCTCCCCCTTCGCCTCGGCGGTGATCTCGATCAGCCCGGCCCACTTGCGGTTCTGCTGGAATGCCGCCGCCGAACTCGCGATCTCATCGCCGAGCACCATCGTCTTGTAGAGCCGTCCGGTGCGTCCGTTCAGCAGTCCCGCGAGCACGTCCAGCGGGTACTGGTCGCGGTGCCGGAAGGGCACCGTGTGGTAGCGGATCGCGACCTGCGGCTGGCAGTCGCAGGAGGCGTCGAGCCGCTTCCCGGCGTTCGCCTCCATCTCCAGGGTGACGACGTCGGGGGCCTCGGAGCCCGGCGAGAGGCGCCCGAAGTACTTCTCGGCGAGCGCCTTCGCCTCGTCGAGGTCGAAGTTGCCGACGAGGGCCCCGGTGAGGTTCCCCGGGGCGTAGTAGGTGTCGTAGAACTCCTCCGCCTGGGCCAGGGTGAAGACCCGGAGGTCCGACGGCCAGCCGACGATCGGCCAGGAATAGGGGTGCGACTGCCAGAACATGGCCTCGAACGCCTCGTCGAACTCGCCGGTGGGGGTGGACTCGGTGCGGAGGCGGCGCTCTTCGTGGACCACGTCGCGCTCCGCGTAGAACTCGCGGAAGACGGGGCGCAGGAGGCGCTCGGACTCCATCCAGAACCAGAGCTCGAGCCGGTTCTGGGGCACGGTGATGAAGTAGACCGTCTGGTCGTGGGAGGTGAAGGCGTTCATCCCGGTGGCGCCCGACTCGGTGTAGATGCGGTCGAACTCGTCCTTGACCATGAGCGTCCGCTGCTCTTCCACGAGCGCGTCGAACGCCTCGCGGAGCGTCACGAGTTCCTCGGGAAGGTCCTCCTGGCCGAACGGATCGTCGATCTCGCCGAGCCGGGCCGCGCGGCGGCGGTCCCGGTAGATGGCCCGGATCTTGTCCTGGACGGCTTCCTGCTCCTCGATGATGGCCTGGTCCCGCTCGGCGTCGGTGGTGCCGACGGTGGGGGTGCCCTTGAACATCATGTGCTCGAAGAAGTGGCTCATCCCGGTGATCCCGGGGCGTTCGTTGGCGGAGCCGACGTGGGCCGCCCAACCCGCCGACACGGTGGTCATTTCGGGGCGGACGACCGCCAGGAAGCGCATCCCGTTCGAGAGGGTGAACTCCTCCACGGGGACGGCGGCCTGTCCGAAGACGGAGGCGGGTGTCGCCAGCGCTGCGGCGAGCGCGGCGAGCCGGAGAATCGGAGTTTTCATGGGCGGAAGGTCGTTGGCGGGAGCGGCTGGCGCACCCGGATCAGGCGGTTGGCGACTGTTACGATACTTCGCTCGCCCGGGTTCTCCGGGAGCAGGGGAACCGTCCATGAACGTGATGCCGAGAAACCCTGGCCGCTGCCGTGTGCCGGCGCTGGTCCTGCCGGCGCTGCTGTTGGCCGCGCCCTTCGCGGGCAGTCTGGCGGCCGCCGAAAGCGCCGCGATCCGCGCCCGTCAGGGCATGGTGGTCTCGCAGAGCGCGATCGCTTCCGAGGTGGGCGCCCAGGTCCTGCGCGACGGCGGGAACGCGGTGGACGCCGCGGTGGCGACCGCCTTCGCGATGGCGGTGACCCATCCCACCGCCGGCAACATCGGCGGCGGCGGGTTCCTGGTCTGGCGGCCCGCCAGCGGCGAGCCGCTCGCCTACGACTTCCGCGAGAAGGCCCCCGCCGCGGCGCATCCCGAGATGTGGCTCGACGAGAACGGGGAGTACAGCTTCCAGATCCACCACCTGAGCCACAAGGCGGTGGGAGTCCCGGGAACGGTGGCGGGCCTCCGCCTCGCCTGGGAAGAGCAGGGCTCGATGCCGTGGGAGAGCCTCGTGCGGCCGGCGGTGGAGCTGGCCCGCGACGGCTTCCGGATCTCGCACGGACTCGCCGGATCGCTCGCGCGGGTGCTCGAGCGGATGGCGCCCTATCCCGCCTCGGTGGCGCAGTTCTCGAAGGAAGGGACGCCGTACGCACCCGGCGAGATCCTCCGCCAGCCCGACCTGGCGGCCAGCCTCGACCGGATCCTGGAGAACGGGTCGGCGGGGTTCTACGAGGGCGAGACCGCGGAGCTCCTGGCCGCCGAGATGGCCGCGAACGGCGGACTCATCACCCTCGAGGACCTGAAGAACTACCGCGCGGTGGTGCGCGAGCCCATCCGGGGCGAATACCGCGGCTACGAGATCATCTCGATGCCTCCGCCGAGTTCGGGCGGGACCGCGATGGTCCAGATGCTGAACATCCTCGAGGGCTACGACATCGCCGGGAACGGCTTCGGGTCGGCGGCGAACATGCACGTGATGGCGGAGGCGATGCGGCGGGCCTACTCGGACCGCGCGCTCCACCTCGGCGATCCCGATTTCAACCCCGGGATCCCCATCGCCCGGCTGACCTCGAAGGGCTACGCCGAGGAACTGCGGGCCACGATCGACCCGGAGCGCGCTTCCGTCTCCTCGCCGTCGAGCTTCGAGTGGACCGCCGAGAGCGGCGAGACCACCCACTTCTCGGTGGTGGACAAGGACCGGAACGCGGTCTCCCTCACCTACACGCTGGAGTTCGGCTACGGCTCGGGGATCGTGGTGCCCGGGGCCGGCTTCCTGCTGAACAACGAGATGGGCGACTTCAACGGCGCGCCGGGCCTCACCAACGAGCGGGGCCTCATCGGCACCGATCCGAACCTCGCGGAGCCCAACAAGCGGATGCTGTCCAGCATGAGCCCGACGATCGTGGCGAAGGACGGCGCACTCTTCATGGTCACCGGCACGCCGGGGGGGCGGACCATCATCAACACGGTGATGCAGACCATCCTCAACGTGGTGGACCACGGCATGAACGCCCAGGAAGCGGTGGACGCGGGCCGGATGCACCACCAGTGGCTCCCGGACCAGATCCGCTACGAAAAGCAGATGTTCTCGCCGGACACGCTCTCCATCCTGGAGGCCTACGGCCACCGGCTGAGCGAGACCGAGGCGCAGGGCGCCGCCGAGGTCATCGTCGTCCTTCGTGACGAGGGCGTCCTCGAGGGCGGGGTGGACCAGCGCCGCGCCGACGGCGGGGCCGCGGTCCACGACGAGGATCCGTCGGAGAACTGACCCCCGGAACCGGGAAGGAGGAACAGCGATGTCCTCAACAAGGCGATTCGCGGCGGTATTGCTCGCCACCGCACTGATTCCGGCCGCCGGCGCGGCCCAGGAACCGGACTTCTCCGGGGTCTACAACTTCGTCGAGATCTCCGACCGGCTCTCGACCTCGGGCCAGATCTCCCTCGACGACATCGGGTCGGTGGACGCCGCCGGCTTCGACGTGGTGGTGAACCTCGCGCCCGCCCGCTGGGAGCGGAACTTCGAGGAGGGCTTCCGGGTGACGCAGGCGGGGATGACCTACATCCAGATCCCGGTGGACTGGCAGGACCCCTCGCTCCGCGACCTCGAGCTGTTCTTCGACGTGATGGAGGCGAACGAGGACCGGAACGTCTACGTCCACTGCTTCGCCAACATGCGGGTCTCGGTCTTCGTGTACCTCTACCGGACGCTCCGCAAGGGGATGTCCGAGGAAGAGGCCTGGCAGGACGTCCTCAAGGTCTGGGACCCGGAAAACAACCCGGCCACTTCGCAGTGGCCGGCCTTCATCACCGCGGCAAGGGACAAGTTCGGCGGCTAGCCCGGGACCGCCGGTCTTCAGACCGGCACGCGGGCCGCAGGCCCGCAAAGCGCGCGGCGTTGATCTGCCCAGATAGATCTGCCGGCTTGGAACGCCGGTCTCCAGACCGGCACGCGCGGTGCTCCGCACCGCGCACGGCGCAACGCTCCGGATCCCAGCGGCGCACCCTGCTCGGAACGCCCGCTTCGGGTGGGCGGAATCGGGGACCCGGGGTACCTCAATCGCGCGGCTCGAACCGTGCTAGTCTGCGCCTACCAATTGCAAAACGGCGCCTGGCTGCGTCCCTGATCGAAGCTGGGTTGCGACCTCCGGGTCACGACCCACACGCTGCCAGGCGTCAACCACATTCCGGCTGAGTGAGCGGGAGGTGTGTGCCGTGGTGCGCGGATGCGGAAAGACGGCGTTGTTGATGGACGGCGCTTTCGTCACCAAACGATTCGAAAGGGAGAACGCACGCTTCCCCGACGTTTCCGATATCACTCAGCTCGCGGCGAGCCTGTTCGGGGCGCTTCCCGACTCGACCATCTACCGGACATTCTTGTACGGAGCGAACCCTTTCCACGGTTCGAAACAGACGCCGCTGGGCGGTCCCTTGGTGGATTTCGCCAGGACCAGGACCGCACGCAACAACAGACGCCTCCTTGAACGACTTGAGGCGTCGGAGGACTTCGCCGTCCGGCGCGGAGAAGTGGTCTTTGAAGGTTGGCGTCTGGGTCGTGCGGCGGACCGCGCACTCCAGCGGAATCCAAGGAAGACCATCTCTCACAGCGACTTCGTCCCGGAGCTCATCCAGAAGGGCGTGGACATGCGGATCGGGCTGGACATCGCCGCGCTGGCTCTCAAGAGGCTTGCGGACACGGTCGTCCTCGTCACCGGCGACGCCGACATGATCCCGGCGATGCGTTTCGCACGGCGCGAAGGTCTGCGAGTCGGGCTGTGCACGATGGGACAACCCGGCACCCGCCGGGACCTCCGGGCGCACGCTGACTTCATGCTGGACTGGAGGCCGAGATCACCTCCGCCTGGCCGGTAGGGACGAGGGCGGGGTTGGCAGCAGCTCACCACGAGCACCTCCCTGCCACAATCCCCCAACACACCGTAAACCCGGTGGAGGGGGCGCCCCATGCGCAACGCCAAGGCAATCACCGCCATCCGGCCGCTCGTTCTAACCGCTGCGCTCGCCGCCCTCGGCTGCTCCGGACCTGGCGGCCCCACCTTCTCGGTGACCTTTCCGGCCGACCGCAGCGCCGAGCCCCTCGACGGCCGGCTGGTCCTCATGCTCTCGCAGGACGACGCCGCGGAGCCGCGCTTCCAGATCGTGGACGGACCGAACAGCCAGCTCGCCTTCGGTGTGGACGTCGAGGGCTGGGCGCCGGGGGAGGCGGTCACCGTGGACCCCGGGGCCTTCGGCTACCCGATCCGCAGCCTGGCCGACGTCCCCGCCGGGGAGTACCGCGTCCAGGCGCTCCTGAACCGCTACCAGACCTACGAGCGCGCCGACGGCCACGTCGTGAAGCTGCCGCCCGACCGGGGCGAGGGACAGGTGTGGAACCGCAAGCCCGGCAATCTCTACTCCACCCCGCAGCCGATCTCACTGGGCCCGGGCCCGGCCACGATCGACGTCGTGCTCGACCAGGAGATCCCCCCGCTGCCGATGCCGCCGGAGTCGGAGTACGTGAAGCACGTGAAGATCCAGAGCGACCTCCTCACCGAGTTCTGGGGCACCCCCACCGAGCTCGGGGCCTGGGTGCTCATCCCGCACGGCTTCGACGACCACCCCGAAGCGCGCTACCCCATCGCCATCCACCACGGCCACTTCCCCTACACCTTCGGCGGCTGGCGGGAGGAGCCGCCGGACCCCGACCTCGAGTGCGAGTACTCCGCCCGGTTCGACCTCGACTGCTACAACCGGATCCAGGAGGAGCACGCCTGGCAGCTCCACCAGGACTGGACGAGCGACGACTTCCCCCGGATGCTGGTGGTGGAGATCCAGCACCCGAATCCCTATTACGACGATTCGTACGCGGTGAACTCCGAGAACCTCGGCCCCTACGGCGACGCCATCACCTACGAACTCATCCCCGAGATCGAACGGCGGTTCCGCGGAATCGGGGAGGGGTGGTCGCGCTTCCTCTACGGCGGCTCCACCGGGGGCTGGGAGTCCATGGCCGCGCAGGTGCTCTACCCCGACGACTACAACGGGGCCTGGGTAGCCTGTCCGGACCCCATCGACTTCCGGGCGTTCACGGTGGTCAACCTCTACGAGGACCAAAACGCCTACTACCTCGACAGCGCCTTCAAGCGGACCGCCCGGCCCGGACACCGGGACGGGAAGGGGCACGTCTCGTCGACGCTCGAGGAGATGAACCACCGGGAGCTGGTCCTGGGCACCCGCACCCGCTCGGGGCAGCAGTGGGACGTCTGGGAGGCGGTCTACTCACCGGTCGGCGAGGACGGGTATCCGCGCCGCATCTGGGACAAGGTCACCGGCGAGATCGACCCGGAGGTGGCCGCCCACTGGCGGGAGAACTATGACCTCAGCCACATCCTGCAGCGCGACTGGGAGACGCTCGGGCCCCGGCTCGCCGGCAAGCTCCACATCTACGTCGGCGACATGGACAACTACTACCTGAACAACGCGGTGGAGCTGACCGAGGCGTTCCTGGAATCCACCACGGATCCCCCCTACGGCGGGGAAGTGGACTACGGCGACGGCGACGAGCACTGCTGGAACGGCGACCACACCCGCGGCAACGGGTTCTCGCGGCTGCGCTACATCCAGATGTTCGCGCCGCGGATCGTGGAGCGGATCCGGGTCAGCGCACCGCCGGGGGCGGATACCTCGAGCTGGCGGTATTGAGGAGCGGGCGGGCGTCCCGGCAGGGAGTTTCGGACCGGGGCGCCGACGACTCCTTGCAGATTGAAGGTAAAACTTTCAATCTGTTCCACCCGGTCCGTCGGCTGTGA
>CAYUVU010000023.1:0-2501 GCA_964448205.1 uncultured Acidobacteriota bacterium | reverse complement strand
CTGCTGCGCAAGCTCGACTACCCGATGGCGCCCGCCGTGCTCGCCATCGTGCTGGGGCCGCTCGCGGAGACCTCCATGCGCCAGTCGCTCCTCATCGCGCACGGCTCCCCCGCGATCTTCTTCGAGCGCCCCATCTCGGGCGCCATCACGGTGATCGCCCTGACCCTGTTCGCCCTCCCGGCAATCAAGTGGGCGCGCCGCCGCGTCACCTCCACCCCCTGACGGCCGCCGCCTCTGACCTCGCCAGAGAGGACGGGACGATGAACCAACCAAACACGAGGCGTGCGCCCTTACCTCGACGGCAAATCGCGGGCTGTGTGGTGGGAGCGGCCTTGCTCGCGGCGCCCCCCGCGCACGCCTATCCAGACAGAACGGAAGATGCAACGCCCGCTCCAGCGGAATGGATCCGGATTGCGAGCTGGAACCTCAACGGGGTGCACCGGCACACGGGCAGCGCGATATTTAGGTGGACGCCCGCTCGAACCCATAGGGACTACGAAACGCTCGCCGACTACGCCCGCCGCCTCAACGCGGACGTCATCGCCTTCCAGGAGGTCAACGGCCCGCGCGCCGCCGAGCGCATTTTTCCACCCCGTAGCTATTCCCTGTTCTTCTCAGGCCGCTATGATCCGCGGTACGACGATATCTACACCGGGTTCGCGGTGCGCAAGGAGCGGTTCGACCCGGACAAGGTGGTAAAGCGCAACTACGCAGCGCTCAGCCTCAAAGTGAACTCCCAGTGGGACTCCAAGCTACGTTGGGGCGTGGATCTTGAGATTCGCAGGCAAGGGCGAACCCTGCGCCTCCTCAACGTCCACCTCAAAGCGGGCTGTAGTAAACAGAAGAGCCTTTCATCTAAACGCTGCCGCACCCTCGCCAGCCAGATCAAGCCCTTGAAACGGTGGATCGACGAGCGCTGGCGAGAGGGGACGCCCTTCGTCGTGCTCGGGGACTTCAACCGTGTGTTGTTCGACCGGGACGGGGAGCGCGACCACCTGTGGGACGCCATCGACGACAGAGAACCGCCGGGACTCCGGCTACACCGCCTGCCCTTGCCTCCCGAGGGCGGACGCACGCGGCCCTGTTGGCGCGGCACGAAGGAGCGCTACCACCGCTATCCCATCGACTTCTTCGTATTCGGCGACCGTGCGTGGCAGTGGGTCAACAAGGCGTCCTTCCACGAGCAGCCTTGGGACCGCGAGGACGAAAAGCCCGAACCCGGGCTCCCCTCCGACCACTGCCCGATCAGGGTCGACCTCTTCTGACGCCGCCCCGCCCGGGGCTAGCCTCGGCTGGCTCCGGGCGCTCCGACGGGCACCTCGTCCCGCCGAGTTCGCTATGATCCGCCGGTGGGCCTCGACGCTGTCCGCGCAGCGGTCCGAGACACCACGAAGCGTCGAGAGACCAGTCGGTACCGCACCGCCGTGGGAGCTTGATTGCCTGAAAATACAATGCATTACGTCCTCGATGGTCGCGATATTCGACGGAAGGACGAGCAAAGGAGCCGACGATGAGGGAGAGGAGACAGCGATGACGGACCGGAGGAAGCCGGCGGCCGAGAAGCGGCCGAAGAAGGATCCGGCACCGAAGCGTGGCGACACCCGCACCGTGGTCGCAACGGCGTCCGCCGTGCCTGCGGCCGGCGAGGCCGTCGCCACTGGAAGAGCGCGTTCCGAACGTGAGACACTGGCCGGGCCCGACCCGAGGCCCGTGCCTCCGAAGCCGAGGGAGCCGAAAGATGGCCACGGAAAACCAAGTTGAAGACACGAACGCGGCCGCCCGCGAGCGGGCGCACTGGGAGCTGACGTGGGGCGTGCAGCGCTCGATCCGCTACCACCGCCACCGCGAGCAGTGGCTGGACAGGGTGAACGGCTGGTGCGCGTTCGCCACCGTCGTCTTCGGCACGGGCGGCGTGGTGTCGCTGCTGACGGACATCCATCCGGTGCTGCCGATGGCGGCGGCGGCGATCACCGCGGTGGCCGGAGTACTGCTGCTCACCTTCGGGGTCGGCGCGCGGGCCCGCCTGCACAGCGAGCTGGCGCACGACTTCACCCTGCTCGAACGCGACATGGTGCACGCCGGGGAGAATGTGCCCGCGCACGAGCTGCGCAGGTTCCAGGCGCGCCGCCTGGATATCGAGTCCAGGGAACCGCCCACGCTTCAGGTGCTGAACACGATGTGCCACGACGAGCTCGTGAACGCGTACGGGATCGACGCGAGCCACCGCGGGGAGCCGCGCTGGTATCAGCGCTGGCTCGCCAACATCGTGGACGTGGGCGCCAGCCAGCTGAACAGGCCGGCGCCGGGAGCGACGGCCTGATGCGAGGTGGCGGGCCGCCTTACACCCGCCAGGTGTGGCCGCGGCGCAGCAGGGCGTTCAGGTCGGCGGCGCCGCGCTCGCCGCGCACCCGCCCGCGCTGCGCCGCCACCGCCTCGACGTACTCCGGGGCCGGGTCGCAGTAGACGACCCCGGTCGCGACCGGGAAGTCCGGGGGCTGCAT
>CAYUVU010000022.1:0-20438 GCA_964448205.1 uncultured Acidobacteriota bacterium | reverse complement strand
AGGTGGGGGGGCTGGGGGCGGCGATCCACCAGGACATCTACCTGGCCGGAGTCTGGGTCGCGGCGCTGGAGGGCGCGCTGGCGATGGCGGAACGGCAGGGCGACCCGGCGCTCGCCGAGCAGGCCGCGCGGATCGCCCCGGCCGCCCGCGCGACCCTCAATGGCGCCTACTGGCGGGCCGAGGAGGGTCACCACGCCTTCGGCATCCTCACGGACGGCAGCACCAACGACAACCTGACGGTCTGGCCGGCCACGGCCGCCGCGTTCGGCTTGCTCGACGAAGAGCGCGCCCTCGGGACGCTGACCCGGATGGCGGGCGACCGCCTGTCGTCCGACTGGGGCGCGCACATGCTCTCGACGGAGAGCGACCTGTACGACCCCCTCCAGTACAACATGGGGACGGTCTGGCCGTTCGTGACCGGCTACGCGTCCTGGGCCCAGTACCGCTACCGGCGTCCGTGGGCGGGCTTTCACCTGATGGATGCGGTCAAACAGATGACCTACGACTGGAGCCTGGGCCGCCATGGCGAGCTCTTCTCCGGCACGTTCTACCAGCCGCTCGACCAGACGGTGCCGCACCAGTTCTTCGCCAGTTCGATGCTGGTGACTCCCCTGCTGCGCGGCGTGTTCGGCTGGGACCCCGACGCTCCGAACGGGAGCGCGCGCCTCGCGCCCCAGTTGCCGGCCGACTGGCGGGAGGCGGCGGTGCGCGGCCTGCGGGTGGGCGAGACGACGATCGACGTGGAGATCCGCGGCGGTCCTGGCCCGGAGGGCGGGGAGCGCCGCGTGCTGATCACGAGCGAAGGTCCGCCGGCGGCCATCGAGTTCCTCCCCGATGCCCCGGAGGGAGCCGCGGACGTGCTCGTGACGATGACCGGAGGCGATTGGGTAGCGGCGGAAGCGGCTGGTCCCGCGCCGGGCACGACGCGTCCGTCCAGGGCGATCCGGGTGACCGGAGGCCGGCCCGCGGAGATCACCGTGACCTGGAAGGGAGGACTGGCGGTGGCGCCGCCCCGGATCGATCTTGAGCCGGGCCAGCGCAGCACGGGGTTGCGGATCATCGACCTGCGCTCGGAGGCGGAGGGCTGGACGCTCGTCACGGAGGGTTCCGCCGGCCACGAGTACCTGGTGGATCTCCTCGGTGTCCCGGTGGCGGCGGCGATCGTGGACGGGGACGCTGGCGTGGAGCCGGCTCCGGTCCACGCCGACGCCGGCCCCGGACGGGCTCGTCGTGGCGAGACGGGTGGCGGCAGCTTCCGGGTCCGCTTCGCGCCGGGGAGCGGACGCCGCACGGCCACGATGCGGTTGACGCCGATCGGCTAGCCAGCGACGAAACGCGTCGGGATGCATGTCGGCGCCTTCGAGGCCCGCCGCTGGGCGGGCCTGGTCCTTTCCCCCGGCCCGGGCCACGGCGTGGGGATCCGCCTCGCCTTCGTCACTCCGGCCGGTGAACGCCGGGAGTGGGATGACTGGTACGGGATGGTTTCCCGGGTCGGTCCCCACGCGCCGGACTTCTCCTTCGCGCGCGTCGAGTTTGTCGTGGATTCGGAGCCGCCGCCGGGAGCGGATGCCGGGGGTGGTGCTGCGGAATCAGGATCCCGGACGCCGGCCGGCCGCCTCGTCCTGGAGTGGTCGCGCCGGGACGACGCGGTGGCCCTGCGCGTCAGGGTGGAGGCGGCGGGCCGTCTCGAGTTGATTGGGGACGCCCCGTGGGGATGGGAGGAGCGGTGGGAGGAAACGGGGACGGAATCCCCGTCCTGGCGTGCCCGGGTGCCGCGCGGGGAGGGCGGAGAGGACCTCGAGATCCTGGCCGCCTTTGCGGGCGGGACCAGGCAGCAACCGGCCCCGGAAGCCTCCGGCCGCGAGGTGGCCTGGCGCCTCGAAGCCGGGGGCGGGGCCGCTGCGCAGGTGGCGATGGTCACCGCGTGGGGCGGGAAGGAGCCCCGCCGCCTGCTCGGCGAAGCCGACGCCTGGGTCGACGAGGCCCGCGCGGCCTGGGAGCGGCGTCGCCCCCGGGTGCCGGGCCACCCCGATCTGGCGGAGAGCATCGCCGACAACCTGATGTGGACGGTGCTGATGCAGCCGGAAACCGGCAGGTTGTACACCCCCGCCGGCCGCCGGTGGATCTTCCCGGCCCCGGGGAGCGCCGGGTCCAGCGCGCCGGAAACCGACGACTGGACCATTTTCGGTTGGGACACGTTCTTCAATGCCCTGCTGCTCGCGACCGTGTCAGGAGACCTCGCCTGGTCCACGCTGCTCGCGGGAACCGGAACGCAGTACCCGAACGGGAACATTCCCAACTGGCGGAGCCGACGCGGGGGCACCCCCGATCGCTCGCAGCCGCCGGTCGGTTCGTTCGCCGCGTTGCGCCTCTACCGCGCGCACCCCGACCCGAAGGCGCTGGCGGCCGCCTACCCGGCCCTCCTCGCCTGGGCTGACTGGTGGGTCGCGGACCGGAACGGACGGCCGCGCCGGGAGGGGCTGACCCCCGGACTGCTCGCCTGGGGTTCCGACACCGACCTCGTGCCCGGCCCCGGCAGGGTGCCCCCGTGGGAAGAGGGCGCGTCCGGCCACCAGCGCGCCGCCTGGGAATCCGGCCAGGACGACCTGCCGCTCTGGGACGAGGCCGAGTGGGATCCCCGGCGGCAGACCCTCGCCATGTCGGCCGTGGACCTTTGCAGTTACCGCGCGCTGGATCTGGAGAGCCTGTCCCGGATCGCGCGGGTTCTCGGCGAGGTGGCCACGGCGGAGCGTCTGACGGCCGAGTATCGCCGGCTGGCCGCGACGATGAACCGGGTGCTCTGGTCGGAAGCGGCCGGGCTCTACCTCGACGAGCTGCCGTCCGGGCCCTCCGATCGCGTGGCCGCCTCGAACTTCCTGCCGCTCGCGGCGGGCATTCCCGACGCGCGGCGGGCCGCGCGCATGATCGAAACCCTCCGCGACCCCGCCCGCTTCTGGGGCGACTGGGTAGTACCCACCATCGCGCGTGACGACCCCGCCTTTTCGGACCAGCAGTACTGGCGCGGCTCGATCTGGCCGCCGATGAACTACCTGGTACTGCAGGGGCTCCGCCGCTACGGCTTCACCGCTCTCGCCAGCGAACTCGCCGGGAAGGGAGCGCAGATGTTCCTCGCCGACCGGTCGCGGACGGGCGCGTGCCGCGAGAACTTCGACGCCCGCACCGGCGAAGGGGGTGGCCAGCGCTTCCAGAGCTGGGCGCCCCTCTTCGCGCTGGGAGCGGTGGAGGAGCTGGGGGTGAAGAGTCCGTGATTCAGGCGTCGGGATCGCTGCCGGGCGTGAGCGTCTCGGTCCTCCTGATCCGGACCGCGCCGGGCGCTTGGAACGCCGGCTTCAGCCGGCACGCGCGGTGCGGAGCACCGCGCACTGCGCAACGCCGAGCCGTCCCAGGTGGCTCTTCTCTCGGCGTAACCGGGCCGACGGGACGTTCCCGGAGCTGCGCCGCCCAGGGCAATTGGCGCACGTCGCCCGCGGGCCTGCGGCCCGCTGTGCCGGCTGAAGCCGGCGTTCCAAGCGGTCCCGGCCACCCTGGGCCTCAGTATCCCCACCCGCACTTTCATGCCCGGCGCGGTGTGCAGGAGGACCGATCATGACGGTTTTCCCGGTGGGGGCTCCAAGCCGGCGTCGTTCTCGCGGCGTTTGGCCGACCCTGTTCACGCGCCGGGATCGTGGTCGGGCGTACGCGCCCCGGCTCTCCTGATCCGGACCGCGCCGGGAGCCACGGAGACCGTCAGCGCCTCCCCCCAGCGGATGACGTCTCCATCGACCTCGGAGAGCAGCTCCGGCGCGCCGCCCGCGCCGGACAGCGAGCCGACGGTCACGCGCGTGACCCGGTGGTGCTCGATCTCGCGCCGTCCGAAATGCGCTTCCCGGGTCAGCCGGAACACGGCGTCCATCAGCGCCACGGGGCCGAGGGGCCCGATCAGGACCGCGTCCAGCTCGCCGTCGCCGGGGTCGGCGGCCGGGGCGAGCGGAATCCCGGCGCCGAACCGGCGCGAGTTGAGGACGGTGAGGTTCAGGAGCGTTCGCGGCCTCGCGGGGTTTTGGTTCAGACCCACGCGGAGCGGCACCGGCCGGAACGCGACGACCTCACGCGCCGCCGCCGCCGCGTAGGTGGCCCGGCCCAGGCCGCCCCCGGCAGCAGCTCGCTCGGCGACGGAGGCCGCCAGACCCAGCGAGAAACTGTTCAGGAAGAATCGGGACGCTCCGGCGGCGTCCTCGACCTGGCCGAGGTCGGTGGCCCGGGCCGGAGTCCGGCTCAGGAACCGAGCCGCTTCCGGAAGGCGGGCAGGGACTCCTGAAGCAGCGGCGAAGTCGTTGCCCGTTCCGCTGGGGAGGAGACCCAGCTCGGCGCTTCCCTTCGAGAGGACAAGACCCCGGGCGACCTCGGACGCGGTTCCGTCGCCGCCGTAGGCGATCAGGAGGGGACGCGCACCTCCTTCCGCCCGGGCAATCCGTTCCGCGTGACCCGGAGCCTCGGTCCAGACCAGGTCGT
Organism: uncultured Acidobacteriota bacterium; assembly: GCA_964448205.1. Lineage (GTDB taxonomy): Bacteria > Acidobacteriota > Vicinamibacteria > Marinacidobacterales > Marinacidobacteraceae > Marinacidobacterium. The sequence continues at coordinate 15,926 of CAYUVU010000022.1, read as the reverse complement.
GCGGACCAAGCCGCTCGGTGACCAGCCCCGACGCCTCCCGCCAGCGGTCCCGGCCGGTTCCGCCCCCGGCCTGCGGGTTGGCGATCACCAGCGGAAGACCGCTCATCCGATTGCGGCTCCGAACATGCGGCGGAACGCGAATATGCTACGGGTCTCGCGGCGCGGCGGGGCCAGACGTCCGCCGCCGTTCCGTCCGAGCGCCCTTGACCGCATCCTCTCCGCAGGCGCCCGTCCCGGCCCCCTCGCCACGCCCCGAGCCTCTCCGGCGCCGGACTGCGTTCCCGGCCGAGGCCCCATGAAGCAGCTCTTCTCCCGACTGGGCCGTTTCTGGGAGGTCGTGCTCGAATGGATCCGGGACGGCATCGCGCGCGGGATCATATGGGCGCGGGTTCCCCCCAATGCCCTGACGCTCTCGGGCCCCCTCGTCATGGCGCTCGTCTTCTGGCCGCTGCACGAGGGGGACCAGTGGACGGCCGGCTGGGTGGTGCTGCTGGCGATCACCTTCGATTGCCTGGACGGAGCGGTCGCCCGGGCGTCCCGCGAAGTGACGCAGTTCGGGGCGTATCTCGATTCCGTGATGGACCGCTATTCGGACATGCTGGTCCTGTTCGGCCTGCTGTTCTATTTCCTGGCCAATACCGAGACACCCGACCGGAACGTGTGGCTCGCGGTCTGGTGTCTGGCCACCGCGGGAACCGTTGCCACCTCGTACGCCCGTTCCCGGGCCGAGAAACTGATTCCCGCCTGCGAAGTGGGCTTCCTCGAGCGTCCGGAACGCTCGGTGGCGCTCGTCGTCGGACTGGTCTCCGGAAACGTCCACGCGGCGCTGATCGTGGTCGCGATCTTCGGGAACCTGATCGCGGCGCAGCGAATCTGCTACACCCGGGCGGTGCTGGAGGGCCGGACTCCGGCGGCCGGGTTCCGCTTCTGGACCTATCGCCGGGCGAGCGCCGAGTACGCGATGTTGAGCACCGTGTGCTTCTTCTTCATCGTCTTCGGGCACCTGATCGTCCCGCCGCCAGCCTGATCCATCCGATCACGCAAGAAACCCGCTGCCACGCTCGCGGCAACGGGCCAATGAGACGACCGCCGGAGGCTCCGGAGGAGCGGCTCCGGCGGCGCCGGTTCAGGAAGAACTACTCGACGTAGCTGTAGCCGCAGTTCTCGCAGGTCCAGGTGCGGCCCTGCCGGTACATGAGGGCCCCGCACTGCGGACAGGCGCGGGTGTCTTCGTCCCCGCTGTCCTCCGCGAAGAGAGCGTCGTAGTCGATCTCTTCCTGGGTCTCCTCGTCTTCCTTCTTCTCCTCTTCCTGCTGCTGGGCGGCCGCGAACGAGGCGGCGCCCACCGCGCCGGCGAAGGCGAAGCCGGCCCTCCTGAGGAATGCGCGACGGTTCAGGTCGTCCATTTTCGGTGATCTCCTTGTCTTGTTGGTCGGGACTCCCGAGCCCTCGTCAGTCGCCGTAGCCGACGGTCGAACGCGCGAACTCCTTGACCTTCTCGGCCGTCCGGCGCTCTTCCACGATCTTCTCCCAGTCGACCGCGGGCTCCTTGACCTCGGCCGTCGGCGGAAGGATGTACTTCGGCAGGTTGTACTCGTCCTTGAACATCTGGGTCCGGACGTGCCCGGTGGCGAACTCGGCGTTCTCACCGGACATGAGGTAGGTCAGCGTCGGAACGACGTCCCGCCGCTGCACCCGCTCGGTCACGGTGTGGCCCTTCTTGAAGTCGGGCCCGAGCGCCATGAACCACACGTAGTGGGCGTAGTAGTTGCCCGGGCTGTGCCCGAGCTGTCCGTAGATGTTCACTTCGTCGTCGCGGCCGCACTCGGGACGGATCACCAGCGCGGTGGTGTCCCGGAGGTACGCGTCGGCCTGGATCTGCCGCCACAGGTTGCCGATCAGCTCATCGGTGGTCTTGATGTGCTTGATGTACTCCCAGTAGTCCGTGTTGTAGTCCCAGAACCCGAAGTCGGCGTGCGCGTCGTCGAGGGCGAGGATCTGCGCGGTGATGGACTTGGGCTTGAACTCCTTGAGGATCTGGGGCACCAGGTGCAGCACCTGGGCGTCCCCGTAGGGGATCTCCCGGTTGATGACCGGCTCCCGGGTGGAAGGCGGGACGTAGGACTTCGACGCCAGGACGGAGTCGATGAACTCCTCGACCTGCTTCCGCTCCTTCGGCGTGTGTCCGAGCCCCTTCTCCACGTTTAGATCCGCGATCTGGGCGCCGGTGAGCTTCTGCTCCGGATAGAAGATCCGGTTCATCGTGAGGCTCGTGGAGCCGTGCTTCACGCCGTACTCGGGATGCTGGCTGAAGTGCTTCACGTCCCAGGTCCAGGCGCGGTAGTAGGACGCGCCCTGGAGGGTCCAGTAGTCGGTAGCCGTCCCACCGGCCTTCTTGCGGATGTACTCGGACCAGGTGGGGTAACGCGGTCGCTGCGCCGGCGCATCCACTCCGCTGAGCACCTCGGAGTACATGTAGCCGTGGAGGTTCGCGGTCTCGCCGTAGTCCTCGGTGAAGACGGTGCCCTCGGCGGCCATCTTCGTCTGGTAGGGCGAGTGCTCCGGATTGTCGATGACGTCGATCTTCCGGGCGCCGTTGCCCAGGATGACCGTCACCAGGTGCTTCGTCTTGAAGCCCGGATTCGCCGGAAGGACCATGCCTCCCTGCGGGATCCCGGCTCCCGCTTCGAAGATGGGGCTGCCGGCGGCGTTCCGGGTGGACAGCACCGCCCCGGCGCTCGCGGCCGCGCCCAGTTTGAAGAAATCGCGGCGGTCGATGGTCTTGGCCGTCATCGCGCACCCTCCTCGCCACCTTCCTCGGCGGCCTCGGTGTCTTCATTGTAGAAGTTGACCGTGATCCCGTCTATCTCGGAATCCCGGTCCTCGTAGTAGGTGTAGAAGTTCCTGGCCTCGTCGGAAACACCGAGCCGGACGAGTTCCCACTCGCCCCACTCCATGGTGTCCGTCACCGTGAAATTCCCGGTCCAGATGTTGGGCTCCGGCAGCTTGGACGGACGGTTCACGTCGACGAACTCGCCGGTCTCGGGGGTCATGCTCTTGAGCTTGACCTTGAGCGCGTCGGCGCCGTTCGGCGACCGGACGTAACCCTCGATGCTGAAGACGCCGGAAAGGTTGTCCTCGGCCAGGACAGTCAGCCCCACCCGCTCGCCCAGCTTCGCCTGCTTCTTGGTGAACTGCACCGCCAGGATCCTGGCGGGGACCTGGTCGATCATTTCCTTTTCCTGATCCACCTGGACCGTCGCCGCTTCCATCATGGGCTCGGTGCGGTTGAAGTAGTACCGGATGTTGGTGGCGTTGTCCTTGAGCGTGATGCGCATGAGCTGCCATTCGCCGCCCTCGTACCACTGCGGAATCTGGAGCACGCCCTTGAAGAGGCCCGGCTGGCCGCCCACCATCACCATGGTTGAGCGGATCTGGTGGTAGCCGCTCGGCGACACCCAGATGGTCTCCGCCTCGGTGGCGCCGGAAACGTCGTCCTCGGCGACCACGCTGTACTTGATCAGGCCGCCGCCGGCCCGCACGCGCTCGGTCTCCACGCTGACGGACTTCAGGGTTGGAGCGGTGATGTCCACGGTGTCGCTCTCGGTGACCTGGAAGCCGACCGGCGAACCGTCCTCCTCCTGCATCGCCTTGTGGAAATCGGCCCAGTACGCCTTCCGGTCGCCCACCTTGTCGGCGATGATCGTGGTTCCCACCACGTAGCGACCCGGCGCCGCGAACCGCGACAGCTTGCCGCGGCCGAGGAAGAGGGTGTCGTCACTCTCGTGGGGCTGGAAGTTGATGTACATGGTGGCCGCGCGGCCGAGTTCCCGGTTGTAGAAGAGGGAGACGAAGGACTGGGCTTCGTTGTACGGGGAGACGACTCGCGCAATGGCGCGGACCTCGTCGCCGGGCGCCACTTCCTTGCTGAGCACCCGCATCTCGGTGAGGATCGGCGGAAGCTGGTTCCCCGTGAGGTCCACTTCCTTCAGTTGCTGGTCCCGGCGCCGGTACTGGTACTGCTCGGGCACCCGCAGCTCGGGCTCGAGCCCCCAGCCGCCATCGTCATGTCCGCTGGAGCTGATCACCCCGAACTCGTTGAGCACATCGTGCGGCTCGAGGAGGGGATGGGTCTGGCCCTCGGGCGGCCTGGGCTTCGCTTCTTCTTCCTGCGCCGCCGCGAATCCGCCGAGGAGGAGGAACGCGACTCCGGCTGCAAGCAGTCCGACCGCCAGGCGTTTCGGGTTGTTGAGATGGCTGGGCATGAGGGGATTTCTCCGTTCGCCGGGGGATGACCGCCGCACGGAACAACCGCGTGGCGGGGTAGGCCCTTATATGGCTGAACGGGGGTCCAAGTCAAATGGAATTCGGAGAATTCAGGCGCGTACCGACCGCACGAACTCAGCGGCACGCCGCAGTTCGGGGCCGATCCCGGTGCGTTCGGCCAGCCTCCGGAGATCCCACTGGGCCACCGTCCGCATGTCCATCCGCATCTGGCCCTCGAGGGAGTCGAACACCGCCCGGTAGTCGCAGAGCGCCTCCTCCACGTCCCCGGCCGCCAGCCGCGCCGCCGCGAGGAGCAGCCGCTGGCGGTCGGAGCCGGACGGGTCCATCGCCCGGGCTTTCTCGAACAACCCCACCGCTTCCCGGTGGCGGCCCTGGAGATAGACCGCGTTCGCGAGGTTGTAGTGCCCGAACACGAAGTCGGGGGCGAGCTCGAGCGCCCATCGGAAAGCGCGTTCCGCCTCCGCCAGCCGGCCGAGGTCCCGCAGCGTCACTCCCAGGTTCGAGGCGAGCGAGTGGCTGAGCGGGTCGAGACCGGCGGCGCGCTCGAGCTTGCCCAGCGCCTCTTCGGGACGCTCCAGTTCGCCGAGAGCGGCGCCGGCGTTCGCCCATCCGGGAGCGAACCCGGGCAGGGTCTCGGTGGTCCGCCGGAAGCACTCGAGCGCCGCTTCAAGGTCGTCGAGGACGATCATCGTCTTCCCGAGCTCGAAGTGGGCGGCGGCCAGCGATTCGTCACGCTCGAGGGCCCTTCGAAACGCCGCCGCGGCCTCCTCCGGCTGCTTCCGCTCGTTCGCCGCACAGCCGGCCAGCAAGTGACCGACGGGGTCCTCCGGCTCCGCCTCCGCCGCCGCCGTGGCCGCCTCGCCCCGCACTGCTGCCGCCGGCGCCTGCAGGGCGATGTTCCTGAGCTCGGCGGCGCTCGCGGCCCCAGCCAGTTCGCGTTCCCCCGGACCCCGCACCGGCGCCGGGGACGCCGGGGGGACGGGTTCGCGCGCGACCTCGAACTGGCAGGCCGCGCCCCTTCCGGCGAGGAGGTCTGCGGCGCGCCGCACGATCTCGTCTTCCCGGGCCGACACCACCAGGGTTCGCGCTTCGGTCCCGAGCTGGCCGAGGCGGGCCAGCACGTACGCGGGTGTCGCGATCGCGGGAAGCGGCGGCGTCTCCTCGAGCGCGCCGCGCCGGCGGACGGCGGCCCGGCAGGGGAAGGCTCGATGAAGGTCGGCGAGCAGGACGGCGTCCGCGTGATCCGGGAGCGGATCCAGGCGGTGCAGACCGAGCGGCAGATCCTCCATCGCCACGGTTGGAGTGACGACGGCGTTCTGCCCGGAAACGGCCCCGGCCGCCGCGACCCGCGCGGCCGCTCCATCGCCGCTCAGGAAGAGGCGCCAGCGGCCCCCCGCCGGCGGGGCGCGGTGGGCAGGCCATCCATTGGCGGGCGAAATCGTCCGGGCCGTCTTCGCGGCGTCCGGGCCGGCGGGGGGTGCAGGGCAGGCGACCCAGGCAGGCGCGGCGCTCGAGGCCATGGGCGCCGATTCTAAGGACCGGGCCGAACTGGCGCCGGAACCGGCGCGAGAGCCGTCGGGAGGGGACGGCGGCGAGGGCCCGTATGCTTTGCGCGCCCGATGACGAACACCCTCCACCGCTACGGGGCCCCGGAGACACTCAAGGACGACTACATCGTGTTCGCGATGGCGGCGCGGGGAATCAACGACGAGGGGTCACCCGAAAAGCTGCGGCGGTTCACCGAGATCGCCCTCCGCCACGGGCCCATCAACCTGGGCGACGCCACCAAGGGGGGCATCTTCCGCTCCTCCCGGCTGAATCCGCTGGCCCACTGGCGCCGGCGAAAGCGCCTGGCCCCCGACTCGATCCGGACCGGGGTGAACGCCCCGACGGTGGTGTCGGCGGTCTTCGACACCGAAGAGGCGCTGGTGGGGTTCCTGGCGGACCTGAAGGAAGCCGATCTGGGGATCAGCATCAACATCAGCGGGCTGACCGACCGGGCCGCGGAACTGGCCAGCCGCGCCGGCATCGTGCGGCACAGCGTGGAGTACAGCCTGGGGTTCTTCGGCAACCTGGACCGGCTGCCGGACCGCGCCACGCTTCAGCTCTCCACGATGTGCGGCCACGGGATGCTCTCATTCGGTTTCGCCCGCAAGATGCTCGACTGGGTGCGGACCGGACGGCGGGCGCCGGAAGACTGCGCGGAGGCCATGGCGCGCTTCTGCTCCTGCGGGATCTTCAACACCACGCGCGCCTGCCGCATCCTGCGCGGCGGCTGAACGGCTCCGAAGCCGGATGGATTCCTTCGTCTTTCGGGCGGACCAGGGGAGGAGGCAATGACGAATTGCCCGGTGTGCGGCGGCGCCGTCGAGATCTCCGACGATCCCGTCGAAGGTGAGCTCCTCGAGTGCCCGGAGTGCGGCAGCGAACTCGAGATCCTGGGCCTCGACCCGATCACCCTGGGCGAGGCCCCGACCGCCGAAGAGGACTGGGGTGAATGAGGGTCGGCTTCCTTCATTCCCTGATCCGTCCGGAAGAAAAGCTCCTCATCCGGGAGCTGCGGCGCCGCTCGGGAGTCGAGTTGGTCTTCCTCGACGACCGCCGGCTGGTGTTCGACCTGCGGACTCCGCCCGCGGTGGACGTCATCCTGGAACGCTCCATCAACCACTCCCGGGCGATGCACGCGCTGCGGCTCTTCGAGAGCATGGGCGTCCGGTGCGTCAACCGCTACGAGGTCTCGCGCAAGTGCGGCGACAAAATCCTGACCGCCGTCGCGCTCGAGGAGTTCGGCGTGCCGCAACCCGAAACCCGGGTCGCCTTCACCGAGGACTCCACCCTGGAAGCCATCGAGGAACTCGACTATCCGGTCGTGCTCAAGCCGGCGGTCGGATCGTGGGGGCGGCTGCTGTCCCGGATCAACGACCGGCAGGCGGCGGAGACGGTGCTGGAGCACAAGGCGATCCTCGGGAGCTACCACCACTCCATCTTCTTTGCCCAGAAGTACGTGGAGAAGGGCGGCCGGGACATCCGCAGCTTCGTGGTCGGGGATGAGTGCATCGCCGCGGTCTACCGCACCGCGGACCACTGGATCACCAACACCGCGCGGGGAGCGACGACCTCCAACTGTCCGGTGACCGCCGAGCTCGCCGAGCTGTCGCTCCGGGCGGCGGAGGCGGTGGGCGGCGGCGTGCTCGCCGTGGACCTCTTCGAGACCCCGGACGGGCTGCTCGTCAACGAGGTCAACTACACGATGGAGTTCCGGAACAGCATCGGCGTCACCGGGGTCGACATCCCGGAGCGGATCGTGTCCTACCTTCTCTCGCCGGACCGATGATCCGGGCATCCATCGCCGGCGCCTCGGGCTATGCCGGCGGCGAACTGCTGCGCCTGCTGCTCGGCCATCCGGAAGTCGAGGTGGCCGAGATCACCTCCGAGCGCCTGGCCGGGAGGTTCGCCCACGGCGCGCATCCGAACCTTCGAGGCGCCACCCGGCTGCAGTTCCGCTGTCTCGACGAGCTTTCGAACTGCGACGTGCTGTTCGTGTGTCTCCCCCACGGGGAGTCCTCTCGCCGGATCGACGACTTCCGGGGGATCGCCGGGCGGATCGTCGATCTGGGCGCCGACTTCCGGCTGCGGGATCCCGCGGCCTATGAGCGGTGGTACGGCGGGCCGCATCCGCGTCCGGAACTCCTGGAGCAATTCGTCTACGGGATTCCGGAGTTGAACCGGGAGGCGCTCCGCGATGCGAGTCTCGTGGCCTGCGCCGGGTGCAACGCGACGGCCGCCATCCTCGCTCTCAAGCCGCTGGCCGGCGCGGGAGTGCTGGAATCGGCGGTCATCGAGGTTCTGGTCGGCTCCAGCGAAGCCGGCAACCAGGCGACCGCGGCAAGTCACCACCCGGAACGTAGCGGCGCCGCGCGGGCGTTCAAGCCCACTGGACACCGTCATGTGGGGGAGATCGCGGAAGCTCTCGGCGTGCCGGATCTCCATTTCTCCGCCACCTCGATCGAGATGGTGCGCGGGGTGCTCGCCACCTGTCACGCCTTCGCGGACCGCGCCCTCGAGGACCGGGAACTCTGGCGGATCTACCGCGACGCCTATGCCGGGGAGCCCTTCGTGCGGATCGTGAAGGGCCGGAGCGGGATTCACCGCTACCCGGAACCGGGGATCCTCGCCGGCACGAACTACTGCGACGTGGGGTTCGAACGGGATCCCGACACGAGGCGGGTGGTGGCGATGAGCGCCCTCGACAACCTGACGAAGGGAGCGGCGGGACAGGCGGTCCACGCGTTCAACCTGATGTCCGGGTTCCGGGAGACGGCCGGGCTGGACTTCATGGGTCTGCACCCGCTCTAGCCGATCACGGGAACGGCAGAATCCCCCAAATGTGCCGGCTGCTCTGTGTCCGCGCCGACGAGCCCTTCGACCTGGGGGAACACCTGGAAGCGTTCACCGAAGTCGCGAGGAACAGCCGCGAGTTTCAGGGACACGGCTGGGGCTGCGCCTGGCTCGAGGAAGGCCGCTGGCGGATCTACCGCAACATCACGCCGATCTGGGAAGACCCCAACCGGCCCCGGGGCCGCAGCCTCCTCCTGCTGGCCCACGCCCGGAGCGCCTTCCGGGACGAGGGGATCCGCGTGGCGAACAACATGCCCTTCTTCGACGGGGAGCGCATGTTCCTCTTCAACGGGGAACTCCGCGGGGTACGGATCCGGGAACAGGGCCGGATCGGGGCCGAGAAGGTCTTCAACTTCGTGAAGCGGTTCGACCGCGGCGATCTGCGCCGCGCCCTCGAGCGGGGACTCCCGGCGATCGAGAAGCGAACGCGCTACGTGCGGGCCATGAATGTCGTCGTCACGGACGCCTCCTTCCGCGTCACCGTGGCGAGCCGCTTCAACGAGGATCCCGACTACTTCCAGATGCGGCGCGCCACCGTCGGCGACGCCAGCGTCCTCTGTTCGGAGCGCTATCCGGCGCCGGCCGGCTCGTCCGAGTGGACGCCGATCCCGAGCGGGACCATCAGCCCGTTCGGCTCCGGACACGAGACCGGGTGACGCCGTGCTCCTGATCAAGATCGGCGGGGGCGCGTCGGTCAACCTGGAGGGAATCACCGGCGATCTCGCCGGAATCGGGCAGCCCTTCGTGGTCATCCACGGCGCCAACGCCCTGCGCGACGAACTGGGTGAGCGCCTCGGCATCCGGAAGCAGGTGCTCACCTCCGTTTCCGGCTACGACAGTGTGTACTCCGACGCCGAGGCGGTGGATCTCATCCTGATGGCCTACGCCGGCCTGAGGAACAAGCGGATCGTGGAGATGTTCCAGCGGCGCGGGGTGAACGCGATCGGCCTCACCGGCCTCGACGGCGCGGTCGTCCGCGGCCGCCGGAATCCGGGAATCCGCGTTCGGCAGGGCGGCAAGACCCTGATCCGGCGCGACCTGTCCGGCAAGCCGGCCGGGGTGAACGTGGGGCTGCTGCGGCAACTGCTCAACTTCGGAATGGCCCCGGTCCTGACGGTCCCCATCCTCGACGAGCGCGGGTTCGCGATCAATTCGGAGAACGACGACATCCTGGTGGCGGTCAACGAGGGACTCCACGCCGAACGGGTGGTCCAGTTGATCGAAGCGCCCGGTTTCCTCGAATCGCCGGACGACCCCGCCTCGCTTGTCTCCCGGATGTCACACACCGAGGTCGGGCGGCGTGAGGCCGCGGTGAGCGGGCGCATGAAGCGGAAGATGCTCGCCCTGAGCCGTCTGGTCCGGGACGGCGCCACCCGCGTGGTGATCGCCGACGGGCGGGTCGAGCATCCGGTCCGCGACGCCCTCGCGGGCCGGGGAACGGTGATCGAATGAACTCGCGGGAAGCCGAGCGGACCTGGGGGCTCGAGGTCTATCCCAAGCGCGAGCTGACCCTGGTGCGCGGGAGCGGCGCGGAAGTCTGGGACGACCGGGGCCGCCGCTACCTCGACTGCGTGGGAGGAATCGGGGTCGCGAGTGTCGGGCACGCCAACCCCGCGGTGGCGCAGGCCATCGCCGAACAGGCGCGGCTCCTGGTCACCTGTCCCGGCATCTTCTACAACGACCGGCGGGCGGAGCTGCTCGAGAAGCTCGTCTCCATCGCGCCCCCGGGGCTGACGCGCGCCTTCCTGTGCAACTCGGGAGCGGAGGCCGTGGAAGCGTCCCTCAAGTTCGCCCGCCTCGCCACCGGCCGCACCGGGATCGTCTCCGCGATGCGCGGGTTCCACGGCCGCACGATGGGCGCGCTGAGCGCGACGTTCCGGAAGGACTACCGGGAACCCTTTCTGCCGCTGGTGCCCGGATTTTCCTTCGTGCCGTTCGGCGACGCCGACAAGCTGCGCGGCGCGGTCGGTGAAGCGACCGCGGCGGTCCTGCTGGAGCCGGTCCAGGGCGAAGGCGGCGTGCGGCCGGCCGAACCCGGCTACCTCCAGGCCGTGCGCGCTGCCTGTGACGAAGCGGGCGCGATGCTCATCCTGGACGAGTCCCAGACGGGCTTTTGCCGCACCGGGCGGATGTTCGCCTGTGAACACCATGGGGTGCAACCGGACCTCCTGTGCCTGGCCAAGGCGATCGCCGGCGGGGTGCCGATGGGCGCGGTGCTCGCCGGTGACCGGATGCCGCCGCTCGTCGGCAGGCACGGCACCACGTTCGGGGGGAACCCGCTCGCGTGTGCGGCGGCGCTCGCCGCCATCCGGTTCATGGAGGACGAACGGCTGGCCGAGCGCGCGGAGGAACGGGGCGCGCGGTTCCGGGAACGGATCTCCCGAAAGCTGCCCGCCCGGGTGCGGGCGGTACGGCAAGTGGGCCTGATGATTGGCGTCGAACTCCGGGAGCGCTGCCGTCCCACCCTGGAGCGGCTGATGGAGGGAGGAGTGCTGGCGCTTCCGGCCGGGTCAACGGTGATCCGGCTGCTGCCCCCGCTCGTGATCACCGAGTCTCAGGTGGACGAGGTCGTGGACGCGCTTGTGGCGGCGCTCGCGCCGTAACGAGGGAAGGGTGTTTGATGCCAGCGTCCCGCCGCCAGCGGGACACACGTCTAACATCAGTCTTTCGAACGAATGGCGCCGACCGCCGCGTAGTTCCGGATGAAGCGAAGGAAGGGGAGCTGCCAGCCGGCGGCACCGTCGATTTTGCCGGTCGGCGACAGCAAGAAGCGGCTTCAGAAGAAGGCTCGGCGGGGCTTTCGGGGCCATCCTGTCGGTACCCTGGCCTTTTACGGACCGGACGACCGCCGCGCATCCAAGGCGGTGGCGGCGATCATCGAGGAGGAGGGTGGCGAGCCCGCGCAGATGCAGAAGTGGTTCGACGAACGGGACGACTTGCGGCACAAGGCTACGGTTGTGGATGAGGTGGCCTTCTTTTTCCAGCGATTCGGCGTCGTCAGCGTGGCGATGACCGACCGGATCATCGGTTGTCCGCACGAAGAAGGAATCGACTACGAGGGACCGACGTGCCCGGAATGCCCGTTCTGGGCCGGTCGCAACCGCTGGACGGGGGACGTCGTCAACTAGCCGGGTGCCGGGACGGCCGCGTCTACCGGGCGGTCGGTCGTCGAGCTGCGGGCGCCAGCTTCCACCACTCAAGCATTCGCCTCGAAGTAGGCGCACTCCTGCCGCAGATAACAACGTCCGCAGTCGGGAGTCGTCGGCCGGCATCGGGACTTCCCCAGGAGATACAGCGGCGCATCCACCATCCACGAACTGCCGGGCATCATCCGGTTCGCGAGCCGATGCGCCTCCGCCACGGAGACCCTCACGCCGGCGAACACGCGGCCGAGCACCCGCGTCACGTGGAGGTCGGCCTTGAGTTCACCGACACCGGAGATCTGCCCGGTGTCGAAGAGAGCGCCCACAATCATGCGCGAGATCTGCGGCCCCATTCGCATCCGTTCGAGACGCTTTCGGACCTCGCCTGGACGTTGATCCCTCCAGATCTCCCGGGAATCGCCGCCGTAGTCCCGCACGATGGCTTCCCCGATTCGCCGAACGCGCCGATGCGCCGCCGGGAAACGGTGGAGGCGATAGTGACGGAAGACGATGTCCGAGTCCCATCCGGGAATCCCGAGGATGGTCTCCCAAAGGTCGTCCGGGTCGCCGAGGTCGTCTTCCGCGAACCTCCGGGCGTTTTCCCACACCAGGTCGGCACGCATCTGATAGTCGAGGATGGCGGCAAGCAGGAACTTATTGGCGCACTTCTTGTCCGCCGGTCGCCCTTCGAGATCCGAGAGCCACCCCCAGTGAATGCCACCCGGCCTGCCCCGTTGCGCAAGGAGCCGATCCCGGACCCGCGCGCTCTTCTCCGGGTCGTTCATTGCCGTTTCGAGATGGCGCCGCTCACGTTCCGGAACGTGTCCAAGCTCCAGGTTCCGGCCCAGCTGAGGCTCACCTGTACGAAAAAGGGGTCAATTTCATTAAGCCCTGGCAGAAAACACGGGTGTTTTCCGCACGTCCGCCCAAGGGCCACCAGGGCGAGATCCGCGCGGCCCTACCCCGGGCGGCCGAGTCCGAGGTTGGTCTTGCCGCGGAAGGCGGTGTACCCGTGCTGTGCCAGCATGGCCCCGAGGTCGTCCTCGCCTTCGGGACCGCAGCGGGTCGCGGCGCCCACCGAAATGATCGTTTCGGACTCGGCGGCGGCGGCTTCCACCTCTCTCATCACTTCGGGCACCTGCTCCATCCGGACCTTGATCTCCACGATCGCGGAGAGGACGCGTTCCCCGAGGAGGTCTTCCCGGATCGCTCCGGTGGCGACGTCGCTCATCAGGTTGGTGACCGGGTTCTTCTTCTCGAAGTGGACCCCGAGCCGCGCGAGGCGCCGGGTGACCCGGTCCATGTCGGCGAAGCTGGCCGAGACCCCCGGCCGCCCGAACTCGACCGTCATTCCGCACTCGCCGACCGAGACCCGGCCGGTCACGTCGTTCGTCTTGACTTCCTCGGTCCCCCGGCCGTGGACGCCGGTAGCCTCGTGGGAAACGAGGGGATCACTGAAGGCGCGGCGCACCACGCGCGGCCAGGCGAGCTCCTGCGGTTCGATCGCCGAGGTCGGGCAGATGTCCGGCTCCGGATCGAAGCGGAGCCGCATCCAGCCGAGCACTCTCCGCACGGTGCGGATCAGGGTCGGGTTGAGCCGCTCGGTGCTCAGTCCGCGGTAGCAGGTGTAGCACTCGACGCACTGGTCGGCGTTCACCACCGCGCGTCCGTCGTCCCCGATGCTGATCGCCGCGACGGGGCAGACCGCGACGCAGTTCCCGCAGCCGACGCACCGGCTCTTCGAGATCTGCATGGATCAGTGGATCAGTCGGACGTCTCCCTCGTCTCCAGAGTGTATTCCCCGAGGTGGCTGATGACCTCCTCCCCCATCAGGTAGCGGAGGGTGTTCGTCAGTTTCTTCCGCTGGATGAAGAGGTCGTGCTCCGGATAGACGCCCGGCGGGCTCATGGGGCTCTTGAAGAAGAACGAGAGCCACTCCTGGATCCCGCGCAGCCCGGCGCGCGAGGCAAGATCGAGGAAGAGGGCGAGATCGAGCACCAGCGGCGCGGCCAGGATGGAGTCGCGGCAGAGGAAATCCACCTTGATCTGCATCTCGTAGCCGAGCCAGCCGAAGATGTCGATGTTGTCCCAGCCTTCCTTGTTGTCGCGCCGCGGCGGGTAGTAGTTGATGCGCACCTTGTGGTAGAGGTCGCGGTACAGCTCGGGATACATGTCCGGCTGGAGGATGTACTCCAGCACGCTGAGCTTGCTCTCTTCCTTGGTCTTGAACGAACCGGGATCGTCGAGGACCTCTCCGTCCCGGTTGCCGAGGATGTTGGTGGAGAACCAGCCGCTGAGGCCCAGCATCCGGGCCTTGAGGCCCGGCGCCAGGATCGTCTTCATGAGCGTCTGGCCGGTCTTGAAGTCCTTGCCGCCGACGGGAACGCCGTTCACGGAGGCGAGTTCACGAAGCGCCGGGATGTCGGCGCTGAGGTTGGGCGCGCCGTTGGCGTACGGCACGCCGCACCTGAGGGCGGCGTACGCGTAGATCATGCTGGGCGCGATGTCGGGCGAGTTGTTCCTCAGCCCCGCTTCGAACGTCTCGAGGTCCCGGTGGACGGGAGCCTCGGCCAGGAAGGTCTCGGTGGAACCGCACCAGATCATCACCGCCCGGGCAGCGCCCGAGGCCTCCCGGGACCGCTCGATGTCCTCGATGAGCTGGTTGGCGAGGTCCATCTTGGTGGCCCCCGACTTGACGTACGACCCATCGAGCTTCTTCACGAAGTCGCGGTCGAAGACGGCCGGCATGGGCCGTACGCCCTCCAGTTCCTCCCGCACCCGGTCGAGCAGCGCCGGCTCGAGCACGCCGGCCTTCTGCGCCGCGGTATGGGCGTCGTCCTCGAACAGGTCCCACGCGGCGAAGGAGAGGTTCTCGATCGGGACGATGGGCACGAAGTCCCGGATCAGGGGGGTGCGGCCCTCGGTGCGCTTGCCCAACCGGATCGTTCCCATCTGCGTCACCGACCCGACGGGTGCGGCCAATCCCTTGCGAATTGCGTGAATCCCGGCGATGAACGTCGTGCTGACCGCCCCCAGGCCGGGGAGCAGCACGATGAGGCCACCGTCTGCGGGCTGGACCGTAAATCCCTTTTCTGTCATGAGGGCGGCGGATTCTACGGTAAGGACGTGGTTGGGTCCCCGAACCCCGAACGGCGAAACGCTATTCTGTCTCCGGCTGCCATTCATGCGTCGCGGCGCCCTCGTTCTCCGGCCGTTCCTCCTCGCCCTCGGGTTCCTGGGCTCCGCCTGGATTCCGGCGCCGGATGCGGCCGGCGCGGTCCTCGGGACCCAGCGGTCGCCCGAGCTCTGGATCGTCGACCACGGCGACGCCACGGCGCTGGCCGTACGGAGGCTGGGCGGGGTGGAGATGGTGCGCCTCCGGGAGGTTGCCGGGGCCCTCGGGGGCACGGTGCGGCCGGGAGACAGCGATCGGCAGGCGGTGCTCCGGCTTTCGGGCGAAGCGGTGCGTTTCGATGCCGGACGCAGCTTCGTCAGGGTCGGGGACACCACCCGCGTGCTGCGCAACCCGAGCGTCCGGCGGGGTGGCGAGTGGTTCGTACCGCTCGATTTCGTAGCCCTGGTCCTGCCGGACCTCCTCCCGGGACGCGCCCGCTACGACGACAACGCGAGGACTCTGGCGGTAGGAGAGGGGTATCCCCGTCTCGATGTCGAGATCGCGAGTCGGCCCGGGTCCACCCGGGTGATCGTGCGCACCGACCCGCCGGTTCCGCTGGAGATCGAAGAAGGGCGCCGCCGGGTCTCGGTCCTGGTGCGGACGGCCTTCGTCGAGACCGTCTTCGCGGAGGAAACACCGCGGGACGGCGTGGTGGAGCACGTCGATCTCATCCGCCGGGGCACCGGTTACATCCTGGAGATCAACACGGGCCGCAACTACGGCCGTTTTCTGCAGGAGCGAACGCCCGGCACGCTGACGCTCAATCTGCTCCGTGGAGGGGTGCGCGCGGCCTCGGGCGCCGATGTGCTGGGGGACCGCCCGGCCGCGGAACCGCGCCGCGGACGCGACCTGGTGGGGCCCTCCGAGGTCCGCACGATCGCCATCGATCCGGGGCATGGGGGACCGAATCGGGGAGCGGAGGG
>CAYUVU010000021.1:0-2090 GCA_964448205.1 uncultured Acidobacteriota bacterium | reverse complement strand
GAGGAAGACGGTCATGTCCGACTGCGCGGCGGGCGCCGGCGCCCGCCGCGCAGTCGGACATGACCTTCTTCCTCACCAGCCGGGGGCCGGGTGACGGCGCGAACCTCGGCGGACTCGAGGGCGCCGACGCGCACTGCGCCATGCTCGCCGAAGAGGCCGGCGCCGCGAGCGGCCTCACCTGGCGCACCTACCTGAGCACCACCGGAGACGGCGGGACGAACGCGAAGGACCGCATCGGCGCCGGGCCCTGGCACAACGCGAACGGCGTCATGGTGGCCAGTGACGTCGCCGACCTTCACAGCGAAAACAACAAGCTCAGCAAGGAGAACTCGATCTCCGAAAAGGGCGAAGTCATCAGCGGCCGGGGCGACGACGTGAACCGCCACGACATCATCACCGGCACCGCCCAGGACGGGATGGCGGCCATGGGCGACGGTGACACGACCTGCTCCAACTGGATGAGCAGCTCCTCGGACGGCAGCGCCATGGTGGGCCACCACGACCGGGTGGGCGGCGGCGCCAACCCCACGTCCTGGAACGCGTCCCACGGCTCGCGCGGCTGCGGGCAGGAGGACCTCCGGGGCACGGGAGGGGACGGCCTCTTCTACTGCTTCGCAACGCGGTAGTAGGTCGCGCGCGGCGCGCTAACGTGCGCGCCGCCGCCCATGACCGATCACAGCCCTTCGCAGGCCGGTTCCGGCCACCTGCTCGAGGCCTTCCAGGAGATCGGGCGAAGCCTCGAAATCGGCCGGACCGCGGACACCATTCTGGCAGGCCTTCGGCATGTGCTTCCAGGATGCGACCGCGCGACCCTGTGCGCGATCGGACTGGATGGCCGGACGGTGATCTGCCGGAGGGCGCGAGGGCGCGACAGTCTTTCCGCGGAGCCGCCCGGCACCGACCTCGGCGGGCTCGCTGAGGACACGATCGCGCGCAGCGTCGTTGACCGTGGCCGGCCCGAACTCATGGAGCTCAGCGCCGAGTTGGCGGCCTCGGATCCCGACCTGAGCGCCGGCTCGCGTTCCGCGGTGGCGGCGCCGCTCCTCGGGGCCGGCGGGCGGCGGCTCGGAGCGCTGCTCGCGGAGTCGGCGGATCCCGACGCGTTCTCCGAGCGCGACCGGGCGGCGCTGGCCTCCTACGCGGCCGGAGCCGCTCCCGCGCTCGAGCGGATCCTGTTCTACGAGAAAGCGGTCGAGGGGCGGGAGCTGGTCTCCGAGATGGAGGTGGCGGGAAAGGTGCTCCAGGACCTCCTCCCGCACGAGTGCCCGGTGCTGGAGGGGATGGAGGTGGCCGCGGCCTACGAACCGTGCTCGCAGGTCGGGGGCGACTACTACGACCTGATTCCGCTCGGCGAGGACCGCTGGGGCTTCGCGATGGCCGACGTGGCGGGCAAGGGCATTCCGGCGGCGCTGCTGGTGGCCGCGCTCCATGCTTCGGTGTTCTCGCTCGCCAAGTCGAGTCTCACGCTGCGGGTCATCGTGGGGCGCACGAACCAGTTGCTCTACGAGAGCGTGGGAGAGACCCGCTACGCCACGTTCTTCTTCGGCCTGCTGGACGTTCCGCTACGCCGCCTGATCCACATCAACGCCGGACACCCGCCCCCGATCCTGGTCCGGGCGGGCGGCGAGGTCGAGATGATTCACGCCAGCGGGCTGCCGCTGGGGCTCTTCCCGGCGCCCCGCTACTTCGAGGAGGTCATCCAGCTCGGCGACGGAGACCTGCTCGCGTTCTACACCGACGGGATCACCGAGAGCGCCGACCGGCGGGGGGACCTCTTCGGGAGAGACCGGCTTGCCGAGGTGCTCCGGCGGGAACGGGATCTGGGAACCCCCGCCGCCGAAGTCTGCGACAGCGTGCTGAAGGCGGCTCGCCGGTTCCGGAAAGGCGCTCCCGACGACGACCAGACCGTCGTGGTGATCCGGGCCGGCTAGGAACCAGTCCCGGCAATCTGGCGGCGCGGCGTTACGACGGGCGCGGCGCGGAGCGCCGCGCGTGCCGGCTGGAAGCCGGCGTTCCAAGCCGGGGGCGCAATGCTCGGCTCCTGAACTCCATGCCGAGGCGGGAGCCACCCCTGCTGCCTGGGGTTACGA
>CAYUVU010000020.1:0-2009 GCA_964448205.1 uncultured Acidobacteriota bacterium | reverse complement strand
CACCCGGACCGAGCGGCTCCTCGTCACGATGTTCGTCACCATGTTCGCGACGATGATCGCGGCGGGCGCGTTCGGGTTCACCACGCTGAGCGGCCAGCTCCTGGACATGCAGGAGCAGACCAGCGGCCAACTCCTGGACATGCAGAAGCAGATCGGTGAACTCTCCGAGCGGATGACGCGCATCGAAACGCTGATCGAGACGCACCTCGTCCCGGCTTCGGACGCCCGGAATCCGGCCGGTCCCTGAATCACCGCGGGCCGCCCGGCAGCACGTACGGCTTGGAACGCCGGCTTCAGCCGGCACGCGGGCCGCAGGCCCGCAGAGCGCGTAGGGCTGTAACGTCCTGATGACGCAACGGCTTGGAACGCCGGTCTCGAGACCGGCACGCGCGGTGCTCCGCACCGCCCACGTCGTGACCTCACCCGCTCCGACGGCGCGACGGCCTGGCGGCCCAGCCGACCGCTGGATCAGCCAGAATCGCTGGCAATGCAAGCAGCTGACGGTTCGGAAGCCCGCCGTACCGTCAGGAGGAACAACCGATGGCGACCATCACGATCCGCAATCTCGACGACGACGTGAAGACGCGGCTTCGCGTACGCGCCGCCGAGCATCACCGTTCGATGGAGGAAGAGGTCCGCATCATCCTGCGCACCGCCATGAATGGCGGGCAGGCCGGTCCCCGGGATCTGGCGAAGTTCACGCGCGAATGCTTCGCTCCCCTCGGCGGCGTAGAGCTCGAACTCCCCCCGCGCGGCCCGATGCGCGAGCCGTAGGCTCACCGGAGCCATGTCCGCGTCCCACCTGTCCACCGCCACCCTTGCGACCCGGGGTCGGGTCACCCTCCCGAAACCGGTTCGGGACGCGCTCGGTTGGGACGCCGGGACACGGCTGGCGGTCGAGCTCACCTCCGACGGCGTCCTGCTGAAGCCCGTGTCGAGCTTCGCGAAGACCGACCCCGAGGAGGTCTTCGGATGCCTCGCGTTCGATGGCGCGCCGAAGTCGCTGACGGAGATGGAGACGGGGGTCATGACGGAAGCCAGACGGCGCCACCCGGGCGGTTGATGCCCACGTTGTCGTCCGGCGCCTGACGGGCGATCACCCGCCGCCGGCAGCGCGAGGTACGGGTTCAGAGCCGGGCGGATTCCCCGTCACGGATCGTCCCACCACCCTTCCGATAGCCTCCTCCCCGTCCCACTCCCCGTCCTCCGGAGCACGCGCTCCGCCACGCTGATGAATGCGTTCCCGAGCCCGTGAAACGAGCCCTTCCCGGATGGCCCGCGCACATTCGCTTCGACTCTTCCACAATCCGTCTCCGCGCGGGAAAAAACTCCCCCGATTCACGTCTGTACATGGCGGAGGACTTCCCCATGCACGAACGAACCACCGATGCGGCCGAAACCGCTGTGCCTTTGCCGGAACGGCAGGGCCGCTCCTATACTGCGGAAGCGAGTGAACCGGGTAGAGCGATGACGAGCGCGGAAGCGGGGCGCCTCGCCGGACGCCCGGGAGTTGCCCGCGAGCCGCTCGGCCGCGCTGAACGGCTCCAACTCGCGGTGCTGGCCGGGGTGTTCGCCCTGGTGGCGGCAATGTTGAGCGCCGGCGCGGTCGCGCTCAACAATCTCGGCGGCCAGATCCTCGGCCTCCAGGAACAGATGGGCGGCATCCGCGCAGAGATCGGCGACGTCCGAGCGGAGATCGGGGGCCTCCGCGCGGAAATGCGCGAGGAGATTGGCGGCCTGCGCGCGGAAATGCGTGAAGAGATCGGCAACCTCTCCGAGCGGATGACGCGCATCGAAACGCTGATCGAGACCCGCCTCGTCCCAGCCTCGAACGCCCGGGATCCGGCCGGTCCCTGAGGCACGGAAGCCGCCCGGCGGCACGCGGGCCCGAGGCCCGCAAGGTGCGTAGGGCCGCAACGTCCTGATCGCGCAACGGCTTGGAACGCCGGACTCCAGACCGGCACGCGCGGTGCTCCGCACCGCGCACGGCACCCCCCCCCGTCACGGAT
>CAYUVU010000019.1:0-2152 GCA_964448205.1 uncultured Acidobacteriota bacterium | reverse complement strand
AGGAAGACGTCATGTGGCAGTTCTCCCAGGCCATCCTCGGCATGCGCGAGGCCTGCCTGGCGCTGGAGATCCCGGTGGTGAGCGGCAACGTCAGCTTCTACAACGAGACCGAAGGCCAGAACATCTTTCCGACCCCGGTGGTCGGCGTGGTCGGGGTGCTGGACGATGCGACCAGGCGGATCCCGCAGCACTTTGCGGCAGCGGGGGACCTCCTCTTCCTGGCGGGGCCCGAGGGCGGGGATGCGCTCGGGGCGAGCGCCTTCCTGAAGGAGCACCACGGCCGCACCGATGGCCGGCCGCCGAAGCCCGACCTCGATGCGGAGGTCCGGCTGGGGTCCTTCCTCCGCGCTGCCGGGGCGGCGGGACTCGCCGCCTCGGCGCGCGATCTCTCGGAGGGAGGTCTGGCGGCGGCGGCGGTCGAGAGCCTCTTCGCGCCGGACGGTTCCCGGATCGGCGCCGGGCTTCAGGTCGAGTGCGCGGGCCGGCTTGAGGGGACGCTCTTCGGCGAGGGACCGGCCCGGGCGCTCCTCAGCGTCCGGCCCGGCGACGCCGAGGCCCTGGCCGCGCTCGCCGCCCGCGAGGGGGTTCCGCTGACCGCAGTCGGCTCCGTGGGCGGGGATGCGCTCCGGATCCGGGTGAACGGAAGCCCGACCGTTTCTCTCGGCGTCGACGGCCTCGCGGACGTCTTCCGGAACAGTCTCGGCCGGTTGGCCCTCGGATAGGCCCCCGCTCAGGAAACGTCCTTGCGCTGGATCCAGTCGCGAAGAGCGTCGTCGATCCGTGTCTGCCAGCCACGCCCGCCAGCCCGAAAGTGGTCCATGACCTCCGGCGACAGCCGGATGGTGGTGGAAACCTTCGGCCGCGCCTTCGGAGGCCTTCCCCGCCTTACGGGCGCCTTCGCGAACCGCTCGGGCCACCCGCCGGTGGAGAGGTCGGGGGCGGTGTCGGCATCAAAACCTGGGGCCATAGAGTCGTCGTTCTCGTTCATTGGCTTCCTGCTGATCATCCCGTTCGTGTCTCGATCCGCGCAATTGATGTTACTACAACAAATGAACGGACCGGCGCCGGGTAGGATGCACGGGTGAGCCAGATCGAGCTCCCGGTGGTGGGTCCGTCCGGTCCTCCCGGCCGGGACTCGGACCGGTTCCACGAGGAGTGCGGGGTCGTCGGCATCTGGAACCACCCCGAAGCGGCGCGCCTCGCCTACCTGGGGCTCTACGCGCTGCAGCACCGCGGGCAGGAAGCGGCCGGGATCGTGGCGGCCACTCCGGACCGGGACGGCCTCGTCGGGGTCAACGGCCCGGGGCACGTCGCGGACGTCTTCGACGTGGACAAGCTCGATGCCCTCGCCGGGCGGGCGGCGATCGGGCACACCCGCTATTCCACGTCGGGCGACAGCAGTCCCAAGAACATCCAGCCGATCCAGATCGAGTGCAAGTTCGGGCACATCGCGGTCTGCCACAACGGCAACCTGGTGAACGCCCACATCCTGCGCCACATGCTGGTCCAGCGCGGCTCGATCTTCCGCACCACGAGCGATACCGAGGTGCTCGTCCACCTGTTCGCCAAGTCCGGCCAGACCGAGGAGCTCGAAGCGGTAGCCGAGGCGGTGCGCCAGGCCGAGGGAGCCTTCTCGCTGCTCTTCCTGACCGAGGACGCGCTCTACGCGGTGCGCGACCCGCGGGGTTTCCGGCCGCTGCTGCTCGGCAGGGCCGGCGACGGGTACGTAGTGTGCTCGGAGACCTGCGCGCTCGACCTGCTGGACGGCGAGTACATCCGCGACATCGAGGCGGGCGAGCTGATCCGGATCGACGGCGACGGCGTCCACTCGCTGAAGGTCTTCGACGAGGCGCCCGTCTCCCAGTGCATCTTCGAGCACGTCTACTTCGCGCGGCCCGACAGCGACGTCTTCGGCCAGAGCGTCAACGCCGTCCGCACGAACCTCGGCCGCCTGCTCGCGCAGGAGGCGGCCGTCGACGCCGACGTGGTGGTCCCGATTCCCGACTCGGGCGTCGTCGCCGCCATCGGCTACGCCGAGAGCTCCGGCATCCCGCTGAAGATGGGGCTGATCCGCAACCACTTCGTCGGGCGCACGTTCATCCAGCCGCAGCAGTCGGTGCGCGAGCTCAAGGTGAAGGTGAAGCTGAATACC
>CAYUVU010000018.1:0-6706 GCA_964448205.1 uncultured Acidobacteriota bacterium | reverse complement strand
GTCATTCCCTGCCCCGGGCAGGGCTCCTGCGGTTGAGCCGCCTCTCGGTACTGATCGTTGGTGCGGCGAGTCTCTTCTATGCGTTCCGTGGTCTCAGTGCGTACTCCCTGCTCGAAGACGCGTACGAACTCACCCTCGTGGGGCTCTTCGTGCCTTTGACGGCGGGATTGTTCGGAAAGCGGGGCGGCCGCACGGCGGCGCTCGCCGCGATGGGGTGCGGGGTCGTCCTGTGGGTGGTCCATCTGAGCCTCGGCTGGGACTGGTTCCTCGCGCCGGCGCTCGCTCCCGCGGGGGTGCTGATCCCGAACGCAATCGGCCTCACCGCCGCCAGCGCCGCCGGCTACCTGGCGGGGGCCGCGTTCGACGGGCCGGAGCCGAAGCCGGAGGGCGGAGCGCCCAGATGAGCGTCCTGACGAGCACGCTCCGCGAACGCGCCGAGGCGCTCCGGCGCCGCGCCGAGCCGCTCGAGCCGGACGCGGAGGGCCGCCGCGAGCTCACGGATGCGACCGTCCGCCACGCCGAGGAGTTCCTCGAGGCTCTCAAGACCGGCCCGTCCTGGTATCCGCCCCGCGAGTCGTCGGAACTGAACGACCTGCCGATCGGACCGGAGGGTCAGCCGTTCCCGGCGATCCTCGACCTGATCCGGCGCGAGGTGGAACAGGAGGGCCTGAATCCCGCGTCGCCGCGGGACCTCGGCTACGTCCCCGGCGGCGGGATCTACTCGTCGGCGCTCGGCGACTACCTGGCGGCGGTGGGCAACGCCTTCTCCGGCTATTTCCCGGCCTCGCCGGGAGCGGCCCGCGTGGAGAACCGGCTCGTGGAGTGGATCGCCGAAATCGTCGGCTATCCGAAGGAGGCCGGCGGGACGCTGACTTCCGGCGGAAGCGTCGCCGCGCTGACCGCGATCATCGCGGCCCGCGACGCGAAGGGGCTCCACTCGGAGGACTTTCCCCGGGCGTCCGTCTACGTCACCAGCCAGGAGCACTATTCGGTCCGCAAGGCGGTCCACCTGGCGGGCGTCGGAGAGGCCCCCTGCCGGATCATCGAGGTGGACGAGGACTACCGGCTGGCGACGGAGTCCCTGGCTGCCCACATCCGGAAGGACCGCGCCGACGGGCTCATTCCCTGGCTCGTCGTGAGCACCGCCGGGACCACCAACACGGGAGCGGTGGATCCGCTGGACGCCGTATCCGACATCGCGCGCGCCGAGGGTCTTTGGCACCACGTGGACGCCGCCTATGGCGGGTTCTACGTGCTCGTTCCGGCGCGGCGGGAGGTCATGCGCGGCATCGAGCGATCCGACTCCGTGGTGCTCGACCCGCACAAGAGCCTGTTCCTCCCCTACGGCAGCGGCGCGGTGGTGGTCCGCAACGCCGCCCACCTCGAGACCTTCCGCTGGAAGGCGCCCTACCTGGTGGACGCTCCCCAGAAAGAGAGCTCGCCCTCCGAGCGGTCCATCGAACTCACCCGCCACTTCCGCGGGCTGCGACTGCTCGTACCGCTGCTCCTCCACGGGACCGAGGCCTTCGCAGCCGCCCTCGAGGAGAAGTGGGTGCTCGCCTGCTATCTCCAGGACGAGCTGCGGCGCTGGGAGCACATCGAGGTCGGCCCCGAGCCCCAGCTCTCGACCATGTGCTTCCGCTACCGCCCCCCGGGACGAACCAACGAGGAGGTGGACGACCTCAACCGCCGGCTCACCCGCGCCCTCCACGCCGACGGCCGCATCTTCGTCTCCGCCACCTACCTGAACGAACGATTCTGGCTCCGCCCCTCCCCCGGCATCTTCCGCACCCACGCCCAACACATCGACGAGTTCCTGGACCTCCTCAAGGATTTCATCGCGGACCTCTGAGAAACGCCACCGGGCCCCAAGGCGGCCCCGGCCTGGAACGCCGACTTCCAGTCGGCACGCGGGCCACAGGCCCGCAAAGCGCGTAGGGCTGCACGTTCCGGTGACACCGACGGCTTGGAACGCCGGCTTCAGCCGGCACAGCGGCCCGCAGGGCCGCGGAAGCGCGTAGGAAAACTCGTCCCCATGGCGCCTCCGGCCGTCCGGCGGCTAGCTGGCCAGGCGAACCCGATCCTTTCGGGCGCTGTTTTCCACATAAAACGAACGTCTGCAGGCTGATTTGCATGGAATGCAACTCGCCCCCGCGCTCTGGCTTAGATCGACCCGGCGCCTCGCGGACCAGCAAGCGAAGCGCCGGCCCCAGGATAAGAACGCCGCTACGGGCTCTTGACCACCTCGCCGCCCTTCATCACGAACTTCACGTCCTCGAGCAGCCGGATGTCGTCGAGCGGGTTCCCCGCGACCGCAATGATGTCGGCGAGCTTGCCGTCCTCGATGGAGCCGAGGTCCGCCTCCCAGCCGAGCAGCTCCGCCCCGTTGATGGTGGCGGTCTGGATCGCGGCCATCGGCGAGATGTCCATCTCGTCCACCATGATGCCGAAGTCCCTGGCGTTCCGCCCGTGCGGGAAGACCGCGGCGTCCGTCCCGTACGCGAACTTCACCCCGGCATGGAAGGCGGCGGCGAGCCGCTCGCGCTGCATCGTCGCGATCTCCATCGCCTTGGCGATGGAGTGCTCGGGAACCCCGTTCTCCGCGCCCTCGTCGATGATGTAGTCGAGCGTGTAGATGGTGGGAACGATGAAGGTGCCGTGCTCCTTGGCGAGGCGGATGCCCTCCTCGTCGATCAGCGTCCCGTGCTCGATGCTGGCCACGCCGGCGCGGATGGCGTCGTTCATGGCCGCCGGCGAGTGGGCGTGCGCGCCCACCGGGGTGTCGAGCATGTTCGCGGTGTCCACGATCGCCTTCAGTTCCTCTAAGGAGTACGCCTGGTCGTACACCGAGTCGCCATGCGACAGCACGCCCCCCGAGGCGGTCACCTTGATGACGTCGGCCCCGTACTTGACCTGGTAGCGCACCGCTTTGCGCAGCTCGTCCACCCCGTCCGCGATCATCGCGTAGCCGGGGGTCGGGACGTCCGCGTTCCAGCCGTTGATGTCCGCGTGGCCGCCCGTTGAGCCTACCCCCCAGGTGGCCGCCTGGATCCGCGGCCCCGGGACGATGCCCCGGTTGACCATGTCGCGGAGCGCGGCGTCGTGGTAGTTCCCGGCCCCGATGTTCCGGACGCTGGTGAAGCCCTTCTCCAGCGTGATCTTCGCGTGGGCGACCGCATAGATCGCCTCGTGGGCGACCGTCTCGCGCATCTTCTGGGTGTCTCCGCCGTCGCCCGGGATGCCGCCCAGGTGGACGTGGCAGTCGAAGAGCCCCGGCAGGATGGTGTGGCCGCTCAGGTCGATCACCGTGGCCCCACGCGGAACGGGGATGGCGCCGGTGGGCCCGACCGCGGTGATCCGCTCGCCTTCGATGACCACCTCGGGGTTGAGGACCGGGGGTGCGTCGGTGCCGATGATGAGGCGGTCCGCTCGGATCACGATGGGCGTTGCGTCCTGTGCGGCGGCCGGGAGGGCCGGGAGAACGGCGAGAGCGAGCAGGGCGAGGCGGGACATGAAACGCATCGGGATTCCTCCGGAAGGGGCGCGGGATGGTACCCGGAGTCGGGGGTGGGTGGAACGGCTGTGGGGAGCTACGACGTGCGCGGTGCAGAGCACCGCGCGTGCCGGCTGAAGGCGGCGTTCCAAGCCGGCACGCCACCCATCCTCAACGGATAATCGCGCCCATGAGAGCCCGCGTCCTTTTCGCTGTCATGCTCGCCCTGCTGCTTTCTGCCGGAGCAGGGGCCCAGACCGAACGCATCGAGCTGAGCCACCTCTATGGCCCGGACGCGCTGTCGTTCTCGCCGGAGCTGCCGCGCGTCCGCTGGATGCCCGGTGGAACGCACTACCTGACCGGGAGCGGCGAGGGGGCCGAACGGTCCTGGGACGTCGTGGAGGCGGCCACGGGCGCCACCGAGAGCCTCTACGACGCGGACGCGCTCGCCGCGGCGCTTGCCGAGATGCTCTCCCTACCCGAGGAGGAGGCCGTTCCGGCGGCGAGGCCCGCCGCCCTGACCATGTCAACAGGCGGCGAGCGGCTGCTCCTGAACCTCGCCTCCGACTTCTTCGCGTGGGAGACGGCCGCGGGCGAGCTTCGCAGGCTGACCCGCGGCCCGGAGACCGAGGAACTGCCCCGTTTCTCGCCGGACGGGCGGCGGATCGCCTTCATCCGCGACAACGACCTGTACGTCACCGACCTCGAAGGCGCCGAGTTGCGGCTCACCACCGGAGGCGGGCCGGACCTGCTGAACGGGAAACTCGACTGGGTCTACCAGGAGGAGATCTACGGGCGCGGCAACTTCTACGCCTACTGGTGGAGTCCCGACGGCAGCCGCATCGCGTTCCTCCAGAGCGACGAGCGCGACGTGCCGCGCTTCACCGTCGTGGACCACATCCCCTACCACCTCGAACTGGAGGTCTATCCCTATCCCAAGGCCGGCGACCCCAACCCGAAGGTACGCCTCGGCATCGTTCCCGCCGCCGGGGGCGACATCGTCTGGATCAACCCGGGTGGCTACGGCAACCAGGAAACCCTCATCGTGGACGTGGGGTTCTCGCCGGCGGGAGACGTCTGGTACCAGATCCAGGACCGGACCCAGACCTTCCTGGACCTGCACCGGGCCGACGCGCGGACGGGGGAATCCAGCCGCGTCCTGCGTGAGGACGCCGGACCGTGGGTCAACGGGCACGGCCTCCCGCACTTCCTGTCCGGCGGCGGCTTCCTCTGGTTCAGCGAGCGCACCGGGTTCAAGCATCTCTACCGCTACGACGCGGACGGGGCGCTCGTCGGCCCTCTCACCGAGGGACGCTACGAGGTGCGGCGGCTGCACGCGGTGGACGAGGGGGCCGGCGTCGCCTACGCATCGGGCACCTACCGGACCTCGCTCGGCTCGGACGTCCTGCGGGTCGCCCTCGACGGGTCCGGGGTCACGCTGCTGAGTGAGGCGCCGGGCACGCACCAGGCCAACTTCCCGGACGGGGAGACCGCGCCTCACTTCGTCGCGGTGTCCCACGACCTCGACAGCCCGCCGGCGATGACCCTGCGCCGGGCCGCCGACGGCGCCCGCCTGCGCGACCTCGGGGGCGGCGAAGTGCCGGACCTCGGCCGTTTCGAGATCTCTCCCCCCGAGCTGTTCCGGATCCCCACCGCGGACGGGACGGAGCTCGAGGCCATGATGGTCCGGCCGCACGGCTTCGACCCGGCGCGGGTCTACCCGGCGTGGGTACACGTTTACGGAGGCCCGCACGCGCCCCAGGTGCGGAACGCCTGGCCCGGGACCCGCGGCATGTGGTTCCAGTACCTCGCGCAGCAGGGGATCGTGGTCCTCGTGGTGGACAACCGGATCGCCTCCGGGAAGGGGGTGGAGTCCACGTGGCCGGTCTACGGCAACTTCGGCGAGCAGGAACTCGCCGACCTGGTGGAGGCGGTGGACTGGCTCGGCGGCCAGGAGTACGTGGACGCCGCGCGCATCGGGGTGGACGGCTGGAGCTTCGGGGGTTACATGACGCTCACCGCGCTCACCAAGTCCGACCGCTTCCGGGCCGGCATCGCGGGCGGAAGCGTCGTGGACTGGCGCGACTACGACTCGGTGTACACCGAGCGTTACATGAGCACCCCGGACGAGAACCCCGAGGGGTACCGGAAGAGTTCCGTGCGCGGGGCGGCCGGCAACCTCCACGGCGAGCTGCTGCTGATCCACGGGACGATGGACGACAACGTCCACCTCCAGAACACCGTCCAGTTCACCCACGACCTGCAAAAGGCCGGGAAACCGTTCGAGCTGATGGTCTATCCGAAATCGCGCCACGGGGTCCGGGACCCGGACCTCGTCCTCCACCTGAGGGAGACCATGGCGCGGTTCATCCTGAAGACGATGGCGCCGTAAGCGCCTTTACTCCTTCTCGACGATCGCGGCCACCTGCTCGGCGATGGCGAGCGAGGCCGTCGCCGCCGGGGAGGGCGCGCTCAGGACGTGGGTGCGGTTCTCCCGCCGGAGGATGCGGAAATCGTCCGCGATGCCGCCGTCCGGAAGCACGGCGATCGCCCGCACCCCCGACGGCGCGGCGATCAGATCGGAAGCCCGGACTTCGGGCACCAGCCGCTGCAACCGCCGGGTGAAGGCGCGCTTGGAGAGCGATCGGTGGATCTCGTCCACCCCCACCCGCCACTCGCGGAGGGCGAGGCGCCGGAACCCGGGATACCGGACCATCTCGACGAGATCCCGGAGGCTCAGGTCGCGGCGGCGGTACCCCTCGCGGGCGAGCGCCAGCACCGCGTTCGGGCCGGCGTCCACGTGGCCGTCGAGGTTCCGGTGGAGGTGGACCCCCAGGAACGGGAAGCGCGGGTCCGGGGTGGGGTAGACGAGGCCGCGCACCAGTCCGGCGCGTTGGGGCCGCACCCGGTAGTACTCGCCCCGGAAGGGCAGGATCCGGATGTCGGGTTCATCCCCGGCCATTCGGGCCACCCGGTCGGACTGGAGTCCGGCGCAGGTGACGAGGCGGCGGCAGGCGAACTCCCCCGTGGTGGTGAGGACGCGGGTCTCACGGCCGGAGCGCGCGATCCCGACGACCCGGGCGCCGGTCCGGACCCGCCCGCCCCCGGCTTCGAACAGGCGCCGGAGGGTGGCCGCGATCGTCGAGAAGGAGTAAAGGCGCTTACGGCGCCATCGTCTTCAGGATGAACCGCGCCATGGTCTCCCTCAGGTGG
>CAYUVU010000017.1:0-2792 GCA_964448205.1 uncultured Acidobacteriota bacterium | reverse complement strand
GCGGCGCACTGCCCTCCCCGACCAGTGCGCCCGGCGGCGGGGTGATACTGGCTGACTCCGGCGCCGGACGCACTCTCTGCCGGACCCCCCCATGGGCCTGTTCACCCTTGACAGAAAGGTAGAAGGTCCGGCGCTCCGATCAGTCCACGTCCGGGAAGGAGCGCCGGCGGAAGAAGACCTGCCACGCCAGGTTGCGGAACGGCGGAAAGCGGAGCGCCCCGCAGGCGAGTTCCATCGCCGCGGGGCTTCGGACCCCGGCGAGGAGCGCCCGCATCCAGCGGCGGGACCAGAAACGGGCCCGCAGGTTCGCGCCGGAATACGTCGCCAGCACCCCCGGGTCGCCGGTCTCGAAGCGCCGCACGATGACCGCGGCGGCCCGCCGGGAGAGCCGCAGGCAGGCATCGAAGCCACCCGCGGTGAGCGGCGAAACCGCGCCCGCGGCATCACCGACGAGCAAGCCCTGGTCCGTGCCGATACGCCGCAGTACGCCGTTCACGGGGATCCGGCCGCCGCGCTGTTCGAGAAGCCGGCCCTCATCGAGCGCGAAACGGCCGTCGAGGCTGGCGGTGAATTCCGCGAGCGCGGCCTGGGGATGGAAGCGGTCGGGATAGCCGCCCACCCCCACGTGCGTCTCCTCGCCGTCCTGAACCACCCAGGCGAGGTAGCCGGGCGCGATCCGGGGGTCCAGGAAGCAGTGAAGCGCCGCCCCGTCCACGAGCGGCACCCCGCTGTGGACCGACTCCAGGCCCACGATCCATTCGGTGTTGGAATCGAGGCCCAGGTCGCGGGCCACCCGGGAGTTCGCGCCGTCGGCGCCCACCAGGAGACTGGTCTCGAGGCTCAGCGACCGGCCCTCGCGTTCCACCTCGGCCACGAGTCCCCGCGCCGTCCGGTGGGAGCCGCGATACCGGGCGCCGGAGACGAAGCGCACGCCCGACTCGAGGCAGCGATCGAGCATCTCGCGGTAGAGCGGCGCCATCCGGCCGACCCGGAACTCGTCGTGGCGGCTCGCGAGCGACAGGGCGCGCCGCGCCGGCGAATAGAGCACCGCCCGGCGGACCGGCGGACCCAGGCAGAAGGGGGGCAGCGCGAAGTCCTCGAGGGACTTGCGGACGAAGATCCCGGTCGTGTGCACCCGCTCCCCGACGTCCTCCTTCCGGTCCAGCAGCACCACGCCGAGCCCGGCCTCGGCGACCAGCCGCGCGCACTGCAGCCCGGCGAGCCCGGCCCCGACGACCACCACGTCCGCGCACTCCGGTTCGCGGCCGGGGCCCTCGGAAACCAAAGGCTGCGGCTCCGGTCAGCGTCTGCCGGTCCGCAGGTGGAGGAACACCACCACGGCCGACGCGACGATCCCGAGCAGGGGCGGCGGCAGGGCTCCGTCCCCCGGCGCCAGTCCGAACACCAGCACGCCGACGGCGGCGCCGCTCAGGATGGCGCGCGCCGGAGGCCGCCAGCGATGGAGGCCGACCACCACCGGCACGAAGAGCGAAACCCCCAGCACCGAATAGAAGACGGTCAGCGACGCGATCACGCTCTGGGCGAGGATCGCGATGACGACGCCCGCGAGTCCGGAGACCACCGCGGCGCCGCGCGCCACCCGCAGGACGGTGCGGTCGTCGGCGTCCGGCCGCAGGAAACGGTGGAAGACGTCGCGTGACAACGACGTCGAGAGCATGAACAGCACCGCGTCGGCGCTCGACACCTCGGCCGAGAACAGGGCCGCGACCCCGAAGCACCCGAGCCACAGGGGAAGCGAGTCGATCAGCAGCGCCGGGAGGGCGGCGTCGGGGTTGGCGAGGCCGGGATGGAGGACCGCGGCCGCCGCACCGAGCAGCGGCGGCACCGCCGCGAACGCGAGCAGCGCGATGCCGGCGGCGGTGAGACCGCGCCGAACGGCGCTCTCGTCGCGGGCCCCGAACAGCTTCTGCAGGATCCCCGGTGAAACGAGGAAGGCCGGGATCAGCAACGCGGTGTAGCCGAACGCGAGCGACGCGTTGCCGAAGACGTCCAGCGCGTCCTCGCCGAGGCTTCCCCGGATACCTCCACCCGCCCCGGCGGCGGCCAGCGCGTAGGGGACCGCGAGTCCGAGGCCCACCAGCAGCACGCCGAGCTGCACGAGGTTGACGGAGGCCGCGCTCTGGAGACCGCCGACCGCGAAGTACGCGGTCATCACCACCGCGGCGGCGAGGATCGCCGCCGGCAGCGGAATCCCCGCGGCGCCCTCGATCAGCACTCCGGCGGCGAGCAACTGGGCGGCGAGGACGAAGAGGGTGGCGACCAGCAGGAGCCCGGTGAGGGCGACCCGCACCCCCGCGCCATAGCGCAGCTCGAGGAAATCGCCCACCGTCCGAAGGCGGGCCTCGGACGCCACCCGCCACATCCGGGGACCCAGCCAGCCGGCGAGCAGCAGGGTTCCGAGACCCGCCGCCCCGACCCACCAGAAGGCGGCCAGCCCGTGTTCGTAGCCGAGCGCCGCCGCGCCGATGGTGGAGCCGGCGCCGATGTTCGCGGCCAGCACCGTCGCGAAGATCAGCCGGGCCGGAAGGCGGCGGCCGGCCACGAAGAACCCCTCGGCGGAGCGCGCCTTTCGGGAGACATACCAGCCGACGGCAATCAGCAGGCCCGAGTACGCCGCGAGGACGAGGAGGTGCGGGGACACGCCCGGCTACCGGTCCGGCGGCGCCGGGAGGTCCCCCACCGCGGGCAGTCCGGGAAGCGACTCCGCCGAGGCGGTGGCGCGGGCGGTCCTGGACGCGGTCCGCTCGGCGGAGTCGCTTCCCGGACTGCCC
>CAYUVU010000016.1:0-3124 GCA_964448205.1 uncultured Acidobacteriota bacterium | reverse complement strand
CTCCTGGATCGCCCGCACCGCGGTCTCGATGTCCCCGTGGCCGGTGTGCATCACGACCGCGACCGAGGGCCTCTCGGCGCGGATCCGCCGGAGGACCTCCATCCCGTCCATCCCCGGCATCTTGATGTCCAGGACGACCAGATCGCAGGGGTCGCGGTCCAGCGCCGCGAGGGCATCCGGGCCCGAAGCGGCTTCGAAGACCGTCCACCCCTCGTAGCGAAGCCGGCGGCGGAGCGACCGCCGGATGACCGCCTCGTCGTCGACGACGAGTACCGCGATGTCCTCGTCGCCGGCGGCGGGCAGTGGCATACGGCTCATGCTAACCCGGCGTCGGCCCGGAGTCGCTCGAAGCGTTCCGCCAGCGGGGCGGCCTCGCCGGCGCGGCCGGCCCGTTCCATGCCGGAGAGCGCGGCGTCCAGCAGCTTCCGGCTTCCGCGGCGCCCCCCGAGCTCCTGCCTGAGCGCCGCGGCGGCGAGCTGGATGAACGCCCGCAGCACCTCCCGCTCGGGCGTCTCCCCGTCCTCCCCGCGGGGAGCGGCACGCCACAGTTCCTCCCAGACCGCGTGGGCCTCCCACCAGTAGCGGGCGCGGAACAGCTCTTCTCCGTAGCGGAACAGCCGGGCGTCCGGGAGGGCGGCCAGCGGGACCCGGTCCGCCGGGAGGAGGCCGGGCGGAAGCCGCTCGAAGAAGCGGTGCCCGTCGGGATGCCGCTCCGGATGGGGCGTCCGTCCGGGGCGGTGCCGGTAGGGGGGAAACGGGAGCCGGGATCGCGGCGGACCTGTCAACGGTCGCGCCAGATCACGAACTCGGCGAGCGCTTCCAGCCCGTCCCGGTAGGACGAGGGCGGCACGGCCGCCAGGGCTTCCCGCGAGGCGGCGGCAAAGCCCTCCGCCACCCGGCGCGCCTCGTCGAGGCCTCCCCGGCGCTCGACCAGCGCGAGGATCTCGTCCTGCTGCCGGGGGGTGAGCTCCCCGCTGTCGAGGACCTCCTCGACGAGCGGCACGGCCCCGGGTTCGCGCTCGAGCGCATGCAGGATCGGGAGCGTCAGGTGCCCTTCCTTGAGGTCGCT
This sequence comes from uncultured Acidobacteriota bacterium, assembly GCA_964448205.1. Lineage (GTDB taxonomy): Bacteria > Acidobacteriota > Vicinamibacteria > Marinacidobacterales > Marinacidobacteraceae > Marinacidobacterium. The sequence goes on along the minus strand of CAYUVU010000016.1, from coordinate 2,055 downwards.
GAGCACGGGCTTCCCCACCATGGCGGCGCTCGCGGTGAAGTCGAAGAGGTCGTCCGCCACCTGAAACGCCATGCCGAGATTCATGCAGGTGTCGCCGAGCGCCCTCTCGACCTCGGGGGGCGCCCCGACCATCATCGCGCCCATCTTCCCGCAGCCGTGGAAGAGATACGCGGTCTTGAGCCGCAGGATCCGCAGGTGCTCCTCGCGGGTCAGGCCGATGGTCCCGCCCCGCGCCTTTTCGAGGAGCATGCCCTCGATCATCCGCATGGTGAGGTCGCACATCGTGGCGACGACCTGAGGGTTCTGCTGCTCCACGGCCAGCGCCATGGACTGGATGTAGAGGAAATCGCCGATCAGGACGGTGAGGTCGTTTCCGAGCAGGCTGTTCAGCGAAGCCTGGCCCCGCCGCGTATCGGCCTCGTCGACGATGTCGTCGTGGACCAGCGTCGCGGTGTGCATGATCTCGACCATCGCCCCGTAGGAGGGGGCGCTGGCATGCGCCCGGCCCTTGACGCCGTCGGCGGCGCGCGCCGCGATCAGCAGCAGCATCGGCCGGAGGCGCTTGCCGCCGCTCCGGTAGAGGTACTGGCTCGTCAGCTTCACCAGTTCGAGGTCGCTCTCCACGCGCGCGGCCAGGATGCGCTCGACCTCGGCCAGGTCCGGAGCCAGTTCAGCCTCCAACTCGGAGAGCAGACTCCCGGGACTCGAAACGGACAGCATTTGCTGAATTTGGCCCGCGATTATCTCACGCGGAGGACGCCGGATTCGTGTCCGATTCCCGCGGCCGGCGGCCCCCGGAATCGAAGAAGAAGCGACGGAAGTTGGCGTCGGTCGCCGCCTCGATGTCCGCGAGCTCCGTGCCCCGCGCGCCGGCGAGACAGCGGGCGGTCTCGACCACCATGGCGGGCTCGGCCCGTTTTCCCCGGTGCGGCACCGGCGCCAGGTAGGGACTGTCGGTCTCGACCAGGAGGTGGTCGAGCGGCACGAGGGCGGCGGTCCGGCGCAGGTCCTCCGCGTTCCTGAAGGTGAGAATCCCGGAGAACGAGATCAGGAAGCCCCGTTCCCAGGCGGCCCGGGCGAGCCGTTCGCTCGCCGTGAAGCAGTGGAGAATGGCCCCGCAGGCAGCAAGGTCCTCCTCGTCCGCGATGCGGAGGAAGTCGTCCTCGGCGTCGCGGTGGTGCACGACGACCGGCAGTCCCAGCTCCCGGGCCGTCCGGATCTGGCGCCGGAACACGTCCCGCTGCTCGGGGCGCGGGCTCAGGTCGTAGTGGTAGTCGAGCCCCACTTCGCCGATGGCGAGGAGGCGCGGACGGCGCGCCAGTTCGGCAAGCCGTTCCTCCCCCCCGAGTTCCCCGAACAGCCGGGCGTCGTGGGGATGACAGCCCAGCGTCGTGAAGAGCTGCGGCGCTTCCCCACCCTCGTGATCCGCTCCGCCCGGATGCAGCGCGTCCACCAGCGAGAAGGTGTCCTCCCACGAGCCCTCCCCATCGAGCATGCCGATGGAGACGACCGTGGAAACACCGGCGCGCGCCGCCCGCGCCAGCACCGCCCCCCGATCGGGACCGAAGGCCGGCTGGTCGAGGTGGGCGTGCGAGTCGGTCATCGGGAATCGCGCCCGGCGGACTCGGGAAGCGGCGCCACGAGCGCCTGCCGGTAGACCTCCTTCAGGGGCACGCCCGATTCGTCCGCGACGCGGCGGCAGTCCTCGAACTCGGGAGCGCGGTTCACCACCGTCTCGTCCCGCATCCCCAGTTTGAGCCCCACCGGCCCCCAGGGGGTCTCCACCGAGACCACCCGGCGCTCCAGCGTTTCCCGCTCGGCCTCGGTGATCCGGACGCCGAGCGTCGTGCTCTCGGCAAACAGCGCCGATACCACTGCTTCCCGGCGGGAAGGGTCCACCAGGGCGGTCAGCACGAGCCCGGGCCGGCCCTTCTTCATCTGCACCGGGGTGAAGAAGGCGTCCCGCGCCCCCGCCGCCAGCAGGCGCTCGAGCAGGTGCGGAGCGATCTCGGGCTGCAGGTCGTCGAGCGTCGCCTCCATGACGCTCACCAGCCT
>CAYUVU010000015.1:0-36639 GCA_964448205.1 uncultured Acidobacteriota bacterium | reverse complement strand
CCTGCGTGCGGCATGCGCCGCACTTGCGGCACTGCGGCGCGAAGCGCCGGGCGGTTTCCGGGCGGGGCCCCAGATCAATCGAATGGAGGCGTGAACCTCATTCCGCGCCTGGCCCCGTCCGGGAACCGCTTGACGGGGTGCCCGTGAGGTCGTCCAGGTCGAACGCTGCCGCGTAGGGGACGCCGGCCCCGGCGAGCAGCGGACCGGCCCCCATCCCGCGGTCCACGAGCGCCACCGCTCCCACCACCTGGAAGCCGGCCTCGCGGGCGGCTTCCACCGCCGCCAGGGTGGATTTCCCGGTGGTGGCGGTGTCTTCGAGGACGACCGCCGCGCCCTGCGGGCGCTCGACGCCCTCGATGCGCCGGCCGCGGCCGTGGTCCTTCGCCTCCTTGCGGACGAAGAACCCGGCAAGTTGCCGTCCGGCGGCGTGCGCCTCCATGACGACCGCCGTGGTCAGGGGGATCGCCCCCGCCGCCATCCCGCCCGCCGCGGACGCCCGGAAACCCGCGCGGTCCATGGTGTCGAGCAGGACCCGGCCGACCAGCGCCGCCGCGTCGGAACGCAGGACGGTGAGCCTGGCGTCCACGTAGACGTTGGAGGTGCCGCCGTGCGCGAGCTGGAACTCGCCGAACCTGACGGACTCCCGGCGCAGGATGGCGAGCAGGGCGGTTCGGGGGTCGCCGCTCAACGGGAGGGAGCGTCTTCCGCGGTCGGCTCGATGGCGGCGATGATCCAGCGCGCCGGCACCTCGGCGCCCTGCTGGTTCTGGAGGTCGTAGCGGATGAGGGTGAAGCGGTATTCGCGCGCCGCCCCTTCCTCCACTGTTCCCACCAGCAGCTCCTGCTCCGAGATGTTCCCCGTGAGGTAGTCCACGGGCGCCTCCCGCAGCAGGCTCCGCTGGGCCCGCCGGCGTTCCTCCTCGAGCGCCATCTGCACCTCGCTCAGCGAGGTCACCAGCCGGCGCCGTTCGGCCGCGTGGGCGTCCCACGCGTCGGCGGTCTCCCCCAGGCGTCCCCCGATGGCGACATCCGGGTTTCCGTCCCGGCGGTCCGTGATCCTCGCGAGGGCCTCCTGGTTCGCCTGACGAAAGTCGTAGAAGATCTTGAACTGCTCGTCCCGGGCGGCCTCCGCGTCCGTCTCCTCCCGGCGAAGCTCCGGCACCCGGTACGGGCCCTCGGTCACCATCCCGGTCTCCAGGATCTCCCACGACGCGACCGGGCCCCCGGGAAAGCCGGCCATCGAGAGCCCGCCGGCGCTCACCCGGTCGTCCGCCGCGATGGCGCGAAAGAACTGCGAAAGGAGCGCCTCTTCGGGCGGGGAGGAACACCCGGCCGCGAACCCCCACAACGCGATCCCGACCGCTGCCAGGACGGTGCGGTGGGTCCCGGTCATTGGTCCTGGGTGTCCGCCGGTTCTTCGGGGCCGGCGGCGGCCGGGCCGTCCGACGAGGTCGCTTCTCCTTCCGGCGCGTCGTCCGCATCTTCTTCGGGCGGCGCCGGCGGGATGCGGGTGACGGCGACGACCTCGTCGCCCTCCCGCACCCGGATGACGCGGACGCCCTTCGTCGCTCGCCCGAGGTCCCGGAAGTCTTCCACCGGAATCCGGACCGCCTTGCCGGCGGCCGTGATCGCGATCAGGTCCTCGCCGCCGCGCACCGCGACGGTCCCCACCGTAGTGCCGTTTCGCCTTGACGACTTGATGTTCAAGACCCCCTGGCCGCCCCGGTTCCGCAACGGATAGAGGTCGAGCGGGCTCATCTTCCCGTAACCGTGTTGCGTAACGGTGAGCAGGGAGCTGCTCCCGTTCGTTTCCCCCTCGACGGTGACGAGGCTCACCACCTCGTCCTTGCCCCGAAGCCTGATGCCCCGCACCCCCGCCGTGTCCCGACCCATGGAGCGGACGTCGCTCTCCTGGAAGCGAATCGCCTTCCCGTTCCTGGTGGTCAGCACGACCTCGCTGTCGCCACTGGTCAGCGTCGCGGCCAGCAGGGTGTCCCCCTCGTTGATCCGCACCCCTCTCAACCCCCCGGCTCTGACGTTCCGGTACTGGGAGAAGAGCGTTCGCTTGACCCGCCCACGCCGGGTCGCGGTGAACAGATGGAGCGACTCGGAGGCCTCGTCGTCGTCCGGGAGCGGCACGATGGCCACGACCTGGCGTTCCTTCGGGAGACTCAGGAGATTGACGATGGCGCGTCCGGTGCCCGCCTTGCCGGCTTCCGGAATCTCGTACCCCTTGAGCCGGTAGGCCACCCCCTCGTCGGTGAGGAACAGGAACCGGCTGTGGGTGTTCCCTATCAAGACGTCGTGGATCGCGTCGCCGGAGCGGATGCCGGCCCCCGAGTGCCCGGTGCCGCCCCGGGACTGGGCGCGGTAGTCGCTGAGCGGAGTCCGCTTGATGTAACCGGCCTGGGTCACGGAAATCACGATGTCCTCGACCGGGATGAGCTCCTCGATGGACAGGTCGCCCGCGTCCTCGACGATCTCGGTGCGGCGGTCGTTTCCATGCTTGCGGGCGGCGGCCCGCGCCTCGTCCCGAATGATCCCGTCCACCCGCTCCGGGCTCTGCAGGAGATCGCGGAGATCGCGGATCTTCTCGCCGAGTTCGGCGATCTCGGCCTCGATCCGCTCGCGCTCCATCTGGGTCAGGCGCTGGAGCCGAAGATCCAGGATCGCCTGTGCCTGTGCCTCGGAGAGCCCTTCGCCAGCGGGCTCCGCCCGGCCGTTCCCGGCACGGGCCAGGAGTTCGCGATCCGTGCCGAGCCGCCGGGGCCGGAGCTCGCGCATCAGGCGCGCCCGGGCGCTCGCCGGGTCCTTCGAACGCCGGATCCACTCGATGACCTCGTCGAGGCGGTCCACCGCGGCGGCGAGGCCCTCGAGGATGTGCAGGCGCTGCTCCGCCCGCTCGAGTTCGAAGCGGGTGCGCCGGCGCACCACCTGCCGCCGGAACTGGAGGAACTCGCGCAGCATTCCGAGCAGGGAGAACAGGCGCGGCCGGTTCTGCGAGATCGCGAGGAGGTTCATCCCGAACGAGGACTGCATCGCCGTGTGCCGGTACAGGTTGTTCAGGACGATCTGGGGTTCTTCGCCCCGCTTCAGTTCGATGACGACCCGCATGCCCCGCCGGTCCGACTCGTCGCGGAGGTCCGAGATCCCGGTGAGGCGCTTGTCCTTGACCAGTTCGGCGATCTTCTCGATGAGGCGGGCCTTGTTGACCTGGTAGGGGATCTCGCTGACGACGATACGGTCCCTTCCGTCGCGGGCGGTCTCGAAGTCGGCGACCGCGCGCACCTGGATGATCCCCCGGCCCTCGTAGTAGGCGCCCACGATGCCGCGCCGCCCGTGGATCCGCCCGCCGGTCGGGAAGTCCGGTCCGGGCACCAGCTCCAGGAGCTCGGCGTTCAGGTGTTCGTCGGTGGCGTCCGGGTGCTCGATCAGGTGCACGAGCGCCGCGGTCACCTCGCGGAGGTTGTGCGGCGGAATCTTGGTCGCCATCCCCACCGCGATGCCGTCCGAACCGTTCACCAGCAGGCCGGGAACGACGGTGGGAAGGACCTCCGGCTCGACGGTCTTGCCATCGAAGTTGGGCTGGAAATTGACCGTGGCGCGGTCGATGTCCTCCATCATGGCGACGGCGAACTGGGTGAGCCGCGCCTCGGTGTACCGGTAGGCGGCCGGAGGGTCCCCGTCCACCGAACCGAAGTTGCCCTTGCCGTCGATCAGCGGGTGGCGCTGGTTGAATCCCTGGGCGAGCCGGACCAGCGTGTCGTAGACCGAAGCGTCCCCGTGCGGGTGGTACTTCTTGAGAACCTCCCCGACGATTCCCGCGCACTTCGAGTAGGAACGGGAGTGCAGCAGGCCCTCCCGGAACATTGCGTACACGACCCGGCGCTGTACCGGCTTCAGTCCGTCCCGGACGTCGGGCAGCGCGCGGCCGATGATCACCGACATGGCGTAGTCCATGTAGGACTGCGTCATCTCGGTCTCGATGTGCTCGACGCGCTGATAGCGCGCCCGGCTCACCGAGCCGCCGTTTCCGTTGGCGTTGCCGGTGGCCTCCGGATCCGTGAAGGAAGCGTCAGACATCCAGGTTGGAAACGTTCAGGGCGTTCTTCTCGATGAACGCCCGCCGGGGCTCCACCTGATCCCCCATCAGGGTGCTGAACAGCTCCGCCGCGTCGAGGTCGTCTTCGACCTGCACCCGCTTCAGGCTGCGCACACCCGGGTCCATCGTGGTGTCCCAGAGTTCATCGGCGTCCATTTCGCCGAGTCCCTTGTAGCGCTGGATCTTGAGATTGCGGCGGGCGCCGTCGAGCAGGTGATCCAGCAGGGCGCCGGCGGAATCGAGTTCGCACTCGAGGTTGGAGGCGGCCGGGGCGCCCGCGCCGGCGCCGCCGCCGGTCACGAAAACGCGAATGGGACGCGTGTCGAACCCGCGGATCTGCTCGTAGAGCGCGACCAGCCGGTGGTACTCCCCGCGCTCGAAGAACGGGCTGCCAAAGCGGCGGGTGAAGGCCCGGCCATCCCCGGACTGGACCGGTTCGATCACGAAGCGCCGGGGTGAGCCGGCTTCGGCCACCACGCGCGCCGGCGAGCCGGCTTCGGTCAACCGCTGCGCGAGTGCGTCCATCTCATCGCGGGAAGCCGTGATCTCGCTCCCGCTGCGGCTGCGGAGCAGCCACAGCGCCAGATTCCGCGGATAGCCGCGGCGCTCCGATGCGTCCAGGCGCTCCCGGACCTGGCTCAGGCGCCGGACGCTCGCGAGCAGTTCGTCTCCCGAAAAGTCCGCCTCTCCCGTGGACACCGTTCGCCCGGCCACCGACCGTTCCAGAAGGTAGGCGTTGAGGCCCCGGTCATCGAGGAAGTACTGGTCCGGGCGGCGTTCCGACTTGGGATGCTCCACCCGATAGAGCGGGGGTTCGGCGATGTAGAGATACCCGTCGTCCACGAGTCCCTTCATCCGCCGATAGAAGAAGGTGAGCAGCAGCGTCCGGATGTGGGAACCGTCCACATCCGCGTCGGTCATGATGATGACCCGGTGATACCGGAGCGAGGTCAGGTCGAGCTCCGTGTCGATCCCGGCGCCCAGCGCGGAGATCAGCGCCTTGATCTCCTCGTTCTCCAGCATCCGGTTCGCCTTGGTCTTCTCGACGTTCAGGATCTTGCCGCGCAGCGGCAGGATCGCCTGAAACTTCCGGTCCCGGCCCTGCTTCGCCGACCCGCCGGCGGACTCGCCCTCCACGATGAAGAGCTCGCTCTCCCGGGGGTCGCGCTCCTGGCAGTCGGCGAGTTTTCCGGGGAGGGAGGTGGAGGCGAGCGCACTCTTGCGCCGCGCCATGTCGCGCGCCTTCCGGGCGGCTTCCCGGGCCTGGAAGGAGTCGACCACCTTGGAGACGATGGCCCTGGCCTCGCCCGGGTTCTCCTCGAAGAAGCGCACCAGTTCCTCGTAGACGAGCGAGTCCACGAAGCCCTGCACGCTGCTGTTGCCGAGCTTCGTCTTGGTCTGGCCTTCGAACTGGGGCTCGGGAACCCGGACGCTGATGACCGCAGCAAGACCGACGCGGGCATCCTCGCCCTGGATGCGGGCCTTGAGTTCCTTCCCCAGGCGGGACGTCTGCGCGTAGCTGTTGATGGCCCGGGTGAGCGCCGCGCGCATCCCGCTGAGATGCGTGCCTCCCTCCGGCGTGCTCACGTTGTTCACGAAGGAATGGAGCGCCTCCCGGTAGCTGCTGTTCCACTGAAGCGCCACTTCGCACGAGTGCGCGCCGGAGGACGAGCCGCCGTTCGCCACTTCCGGGGATTCCACCTCGAAGCTGATGACCGAGGAATGAATCGGGTTCTCGTTGTGGTTCAGGTGCGCCACGAACTCGGAGATTCCACCCTCGTAGTGAAAGACGGAGTTCTGGCCGTCGCGCTCGTCCACCAGCTCGATCTTGACCCCCCGCACCAGAAACGCCAGTTCCCTTACCCGGTGGGCGATCTGGTGGAAATCGAACTCGGTGGTCTCTTCGAAGATGGTTGGATCGGGAAGGAAGTGAACGAGCGTTCCGGTGTCCTCCGCGGCTGTCCGGCCGATCGTCTCGAGCGGGCCGGTGCGTTCTCCGCGGCGGTAGGACTGCTGGTGGATCGTCCCGTTGCGGCGGACCTCCACGCGGAGCCAGGTGGCGAGCGCGTTCACGACCGAAACGCCGACTCCATGCAGACCGGCGGAGTACTTGTAGGTGTCGGCGTCGAACTTGCCGCCAGCGTGCAGCCGGGTCATCACCACCTCGACCGCCGGGAGCCCGGTGCTGGGCTCGGGATCCACCGGAATGCCCCGGCCGTCGTCGCGCACCGACAGGCTGCCGTCCTGATGGATGGTCACCTGGATACGGCCGCAGTGACCCGCCATCGCCTCGTCGATGCTGTTGTCCATCACCTCCCGGAAGAGGTGATGCAACCCGGACTCGCCGGTGGAGCCGATGTACATCGCGGGCCGGACCCGCACGGCCTCGAGACCCTCGAGGATCTTGATGTCCCCGCCCGAGTACTCGTTGGGCGGAGTCAGTACGGTGCTGTCCATGTCAACAGCCGGTGGTGAAAGCGGCGCTTTCCGGGTGATCGGCCCCTCCAGGCGCGCTGGCGTGGCGCCGTGCGCGGCGCGGCGCGCCGCGCGTGCCGGTCTGGAGACCGGCGTTCCAAGCCGGAGTCGGTACGGTGCTGTCCATCTTCAGCGCACCGTGCGGGGTTGCCGGCCGATCAAACGAGCGGCATCCCGACGCAGAAGTGTTCGATGCTGTCGTCCTCGTCGAACGGACGCAGGATGAACGCGGTGTCCGGAGTGTTGAACTCCAGCGCGACCGCCTCGCAGTCGAAGCTCTTCGCGAAATCACGCAGATGCACGAGGTTCAGGTGAAGGGTCAGCGGAGTACCCGACGCCTCCAGGACCTCGACCTCCGAGATCGCCTCGCCCCGCACCGACGTCACGTCGATCCGAATGGACTCCTCGCCGATGTCGAGCTTGGCCCGGTTGAAGTCCCCGGTCGAGAACGGGAGCGCGGCCTGGACGGCGCCGAGCAGTCCCTCCCGGCTGGTGCGAATCCGGATCGGACAGTCACGCGGGATCACATGCTCGTATTCGGGCAGCCGATCGGCGAGCTTGGCGCACACCAGCAGCCGGTGTCCGAACTCGAGGAAGAGGTGGTTCTCGCCCTCGAAGAAGCGCATGCCGGAGTCGCCGCTGCGCGCCAGCAGGGTCAGCTCGGAAATGGCCTTCATTCCGAGTCCGAAGGCCTGCTTGCCGCCGGAAGCGGCTCCATCTCCATCTCCCAGCGTGGCGCTGGAGTAGGCCAGGCGCGAGTGGTCGGACGAAACGATCCGCACGCTGCCGCCCTCGACTTCGATCTGGGCGCCGGCCGTCGCCACCGAGGCGTCCACCGCGGCCGGAAAGGCGTACGAGCCGGATCGCAGCAGGGTCGCAAACATCTCGGACGGCACCGTGCAGAGTGGATCCGCCGGGGGATCCGAGAGCGTTGGCGGGTCTCCGACCCGGCCGGGGATCCGGGTGTCGTTGCCCCCACAGCGAACCTGGATCCAGTTCTGGTCGGTCTCGTGGAACGAAACCTGCTCCGCGCGTCCTTCCTTGAGCCAGCGCGCCAGCAGACTCACCGGCACGCTGAGCAGTCCCTCGCCCTCGGTCTCCGCGGCGATGCTGGACCGGAGACCGATCTCTCCGCCCGACGCCGTCAATTCGCATCCGTTCTCCGATGGCCGGAAGGTGACGTTCGAGAACATCGAGAGTGGGTCGGACGGCCGGTTCTCGACCACGCCGGCGAACAGGTTCAGTTCTGCCAGAAGGGCTTCTCGATTAGTGGTGAAGTCCATGGAGTGCTCTTTTCTGAATCAGCAATTGGCGGCGCGGGAAGGGAGACTCCCGCGAGTATCGACAGGATCCAAGACGCCTCGATTCAAAACCGAGAGGGGCGCAAAGATCGAACGGATCAATAGAAACAGAGGAGCCGTCGAGGAGGAATTATAGTCATAAATTTGCTGTGTGGAAAGTGTGGAAAAATCGTATAAGTCATTGAAAAAAGGATATTTGATCGGTTCGGTCACTGTTGGCGAACTGCCGGGCGGATGGTGGCGTCGTGGGGAAAACCGCACAACCGGTGCGTGGCCGCTGTCGGCGGGGTGGGTTTTCCACAGGAATCCACAGGTTTTCCACAGGTTTTGCCCACGCTTTCCACATTTCCGGAGGTCGCCGGGGGCGGTGCATTTCCGCGTCCGGCGGAGTTCGAAGTTCCGGCCGCGCTACCGCGATGGCGGCGGTCCCGGGAGCGGGTCCCGGTCCCGGCGGCCGATCAGGAAAGCTGGTCCAGGAGGCGCTCGAGGAGCCTGTTGAGTCCCAGATCGCGCTTGCGCGCGGCGGCGATGCGACGGACGCCGTAGGTCACCGTCGAATGGTCGCGCCGGAACTCCTTCCCGATCTCCACCAGAGTGCGGCCCGTCGTCTTGCGGCAGATGTACATCGCTACGTGGCGGGCGAGGACGAGCACGTTGGACCGTTGCTTCCCCACGAGTCGTAGCGGCGCGAAGCCGAAGGCCTTCGCCACGGCCACCTGCACCTCCTGTATGGAGGGTTGACGGCTCCGCCGGGAGGCATTCTCCGAAAGGACCCGGTCGAGCAGCGCGGGAGAGATCCGAACCCGGTCGGCGGTCGATGCGGCGAGGAGCTTGTTGAGGGTGCCTTCGAGTTTCCGGACGTTGTTCTGGTGGCGGGACGCAATGGTTTCCGCGACCCCGTCCGGCAGATCCAACCCCAGGGTAGCGGCCTTCTTGCGGACGATGGCCGCCCGCATCTTCCAGTCGGGATTGCCGACGTCGGTCGCCAGGCCGCTCTCCAGGCGGCTCCTGATCTGGCCGTCCAGGTTCGGGATGTCCCGGGGGTCGCGGTCCGATGTCAGAACGATCGGCCGGCCCCGGTCCGAGAGCGCGGTGAGGGCGTGGAAGAACTCCTCGGCAACCCGGCCAAACCGGTCGAGACCGGCGATGAACTGGATGTTGTCCACCAACAACATGTCGAGCTGGGCGCACTCGGTGCGAAAACCGTAGAGATCGTTCGATCGAACGGCGCTGATCACGTGGCTGCTGAAGGTGTCGCCCCTGGTCAGCAGGATCGTTCGCCCCGGGTTCTGTTCCGCAAACCGCCGGGCGATCGCCTGGAGGAGGTGGGTCTTGCCGAGCCCGGCCTCTCCGTGGATCAGGAGCGGGTTGTAAGGGGAGTTCCGGACTCCCGGATTGCTCACGTCCAGGGCCGCCGAATGGGCGAACCGGTTGCTCGCGCCGACAACGAAGGAGTCGAAGGAGAAGGAGGCGGAAACGGAGTCACTCCGCAAGGCCGCCCGTGGCGACTCGCTGTTCCGCGCGCCATGGGCGCCGGTCGCGACATCGTCCACCGTGGACAGTCCGCCCGCCATCCCGGAGGAAACCCCCGCGTCTTCGGCCGGGAAGGCGGTTCTCCCCGAGTTGGCGGGAGGACCTGCGGAGACCGAACACCGAATCGAGGCCATGGGGCTGCCCGTTGCCGCGAAAGCGCTCAGGATCCGGTCGCGGTATTCGCCCTCGAGATGACTCGCGAACATGGCGTTGGGAACCCGGATCACCACGACATCGTCTTCGGCCCCCACGAATCGGGCCGGAGCGAACCAGGTGTCGAATTCATGGGGAGAAAGGCTCGTCCGGATGGCCGACAGCACCTCCACCCACTGATCCTTGGCGGTATCGGGCGCTTTGGTGGCTGTTGTCAGGCGCAAATGTGGGTGCAAGAAAAGATCGAAAGATTGGGGCTGGAGGCGCAGCAGTAGCTGGGACGAAAAAGGGAAAAGAACCGCCCGCCCGGCTCGCGGCAGCGCGGTTCTCGACGACCGGGGCGGAATGTAGCAACGCCCTTTCGGGGTGCGTCAACCAGGTCGTGACAATCCCAAGAATTCCCCGAGAAAAAGACAACGGCAGGTGGATCGCCGCAGGGTCCGGGGGCCGGTTTTGGCCTGCGGGGAATGCGGTACCGGCGCTTCGGACGCGCGGCATTCCCACCGGCTGGAACCGCCCGACGAACGCGTACAGCGCCATGGACGACACGCCGCCGTTCCGGGAGAAACCGGAACTGACTTTACGTGAAACGTGCGTTGGCGGTATACTGTCGCGCTCGGTGGAGCGGGGCGGCGTCAGCGGCCACGACCACCGAGTTTTCGTTTAGATTCAATGACTTGGAGAGGACAATCCCGTGAAACGGACGTTTCAGCCCAATAGGCGGCGGAGGAAGCGGAAGCACGGTTTCCGGGCGCGGATGAGCACTCCCGGCGGCCGCGCGGTCATCGCCCGCCGGCGTCGCCGGGGCCGTCGAAGGCTGTCGGCCTGAGCCGCCGGTCGGGCCGTATCAGTGCGCGCTGATGGGGTGTCCGACCTGGCGCCGGCGACGACGGCTGCCGGGGAGGTCCTCATGGGTGAGGAGCGCGCGAATCTTGGTCGCCCGGCTGCCGGGGACGCCCGCCGGAGCGGGACACTGACGCGGGACCAGCGGATCTCCCGGTCCGCCGAGTTTCGCGCGGTGATGGCCTCCGGAGCACGTTGCGTTTCCCGGTACCTCGTGGCGATCCGGCCGGCCGGGGTTACCGGCAGCGCGCCTTCGCGCCTCGGAGTGGTGGCAAGCCGGAAGATCGGAGGAGCCGTCCAGAGGTCTCGGGCCAAGCGTCTCCTGCGCGAGGTCTACCGGCGTGGGGAACGTCCCGCCGGGGATCTCATCCTGATCGCCCGCCGCGGCATCGGGGAGGCCTCCTGGCCGGACCTGGAACGGGCCTACCGGTCCGCGACCCGGCTGGCCACCGGAAGCGGACGCCGCCGCCGAGGCGGAAGCCGTGGCTCCGAAGGCAGTGGCCGGTCAGCCTGAAATGGCAACCGTCGCCCGCGCCACCACGGCTCTCGCCGAGCCGATTCCGGCGCCGGGCCTCTTGCGTCGCGCTCTCACCGGGTTCTTCCTGGGCCTCATCTGGCTGTATCGCGTGACGCTCAGTCCGCTGTTCGCGGGGGTCTGCCGCTTCCAGCCGTCGTGTTCGCACTACGCCGAGGAAGCCATCCGGCTTCACGGCCCGGGACGCGGGATCGTGCTCGCCGCCGGGCGGCTGTTGCGCTGTCATCCGTTCGGCGGATCCGGAGTTGACGCGGTGCCAGCGCCGCCCGGCCGCAGCGGCGGTCTCGGCGCCGGCCTCACCTCGACCAGGGACCGCTAGTCATGGAACGCCGCGTTCTACTCGCGTTCCTGCTGTCGTTCTTCGTCTTTCTCCTCTTCGTCCGCTTCTTCGGACCGGAGAGCGCGCCACCGGCGCCGCCGGCGGCGGAAACGCCGGTCGCCGCGAGCCCACCGGCATCCCCGGCCCCGGATGCCCCCGTCCCGACGGCCGAAACCGCCCCTCCCGAGGCCCCCACCGAGGTACGGGAGGCCGATCGCGAGCAGACGGTTGCGGTGGAGACGAGCCGCTATCTGGCCGAGTTCTCCAACCGTGGCGGCCGGCTGCTCCGGCTACGGCTCCTCGAGCACACGGATTCCCTGGGCGCTCCGCTCGAGGCGCTGCCCCAGGGCGACGATCTCGTCAACTCGGTGCGTCCGCTCGACGTGGTGCTCCCCGGTGACCCAGCGCCTGCCCGCCTCACGACCGCGCTGCACGAGGTCGCGGTGGATGGGCAGATTCGCACGGGCCCGGTCCGGCTGGAGTTGAGGGACGGAGAAACCCGCGAGATCGAGTTCCGGTGGGCATCCGCGGATGGTCTGGAGGTCTCCAAGACCGTGCGGGTACAGGGCGGCGACTACCGCATGGGGGTGTCGGTCTCGGCGATCCGGGGAGGTGCGGAACAACTGAAGGAGGTCCTGTTCGGTCCCGGGATCGAGAACGAAAGCTCCGTCGGGAGATACCAGGGCGCCGAGCAGGGGGTCATCGAGTCCGGTGGCGAGAGCCGGCTCTTTTCCTTCGCCGAGGCCGCCGGAGGCGAGGCGGCGAGCCTGTCCGCCCAGGCGGTCGGCGTTGCGTCGCATTACTTCGCGGGACTGCTGGTGGCCGACCCCGGCCAGCGCTACGAGGCGAGGCTCGAGGCGCTGGCCATTCCGTGGGAGAGCTTCGAGATTCCGGCGGAGGACGCGACCGGCTCCCGGAATCTCGTGGTCGCGCACCTGAGATCCGCGGGCGCCAGCGAGTTCACGCTGTTCACCGGTCCGAAGCAGGTGGAGCTGCTCACCGAACTCGGCGTGGACATCGTGGAATTCGGCGCCTGGCTGCGGTTCTTGGTGGTTCCGATCCGGCAGGGCCTGCTCTGGGCCTTCGACCTGCTCGGGAACTACGGATGGGCCATCGTGCTGGTGACCATCCTGATCAGCCTCCTGCTGGCACCGCTGAAGCACTACAGCTACGTCTCCATCCGGCGGATGCAGAAGATCAGCCCGCAGGTGAAACGGATCCAGGAGAAGTACAAGGGGCTGAAACCGACCGATCCGAAACGCGGCGAAATGAATCAGGAGATGGTGGCCCTGTACCGGGAGCACAACGTCTCGCCCATCGGCGGCTGTCTGCCCATGCTGCTGATGATTCCCTTCTTTTTCGCCTTCTACCGGTTGCTGGTGGTTTCCGTCGAGTTGCGCCACGCCCCGTTCGTGTTCTGGGTTCAGGACCTGTCCCGGGAGGATCCGTATTTCATCCTGCCTCTGCTGATGGGTGCGAGTCAGCTCATCATGCAGAAGATGACCGCGACGCAGGCAGAGGGCATCCAGGCCAAGATCATGATGTTCATGCCCGTGGTCTTCGTCCTGATCATGGCCTGGGCGCCCTCCGGCCTGGTGCTGTACTGGTTCGCGAACAACGTGATTTCCATGGGGCAGCAGGCGGTGACCAGCCGGATCATGGACCGCCGGGAAGCGGACGCCAGCGTGGTGGAGGCCTCCGGCAAGGGCAAGCGGCACAAGGGCGGCTCGAGACGAAAACTGACGGCCGGGAGGTGAGCGGCGGCGGGGCCACCGCGCCGGTCGGCCCTTTCACCGAAGCGCTGGCCGGCGTCGAGCCGCCGATTTCCCCGGAGGCGCACGAGAAACTGGCGCGCCTCTTCGAGATGCTCGGCGCCTGGAAGGGAGCGGGCATCACGGGTTTTCGCTCACCGGAAGACCTCGCGCGGTACTACTTTCGCGAGGCGCTGGCCCTCGGCCGCCTGCTGCCGGAGCGCGGCCCTTTCCTGGACATCGGGAGCGGAGGGGGAACCCCGGCGCTGCCGCTCGCGATCGCCGCCGGTGGGAACTGGCTCCTGCTGGAGCCCCGGCAGGTTTCTGCCGCCTTTCTCGAGATGGCCGCCGACAAGCTTGGGCTGGCCACACGGGTTCGCGTCGTCAGGCAAAGACTCAAGGAGTTCTTGAGATCCGAGTCAGGACGGACGGAGCTCGCGCGCGTTTCGGCGGTGACGATGCGCGCGGTGAAACTGCAGGCAGGCGAATGGACCAAGCTCGCGGCCGGAATGTCCGCCGGAGCCCCGGTGATCTGGCCAACTTCCCGTCCCGCGCGGGAGCGCGCGGGGCTCGAGAGTGGCCTCTTCGACGAGGAATTCGTTCCCGCGGACCGGGGGATCGTCTGGGTCGGACGGCCCCGGACGGCATCGTGACGGACGCCCGGTTGTTTCACGTGAAACACACGGCAAGGCTGTTGGTCCCCATGGTAGTCTCGGGACCCTCCAGATGAGGATTCTGGCGGTCGTCAATCAGAAGGGGGGAGTTGGCAAGACCACCACCACGGTGAACCTGGGCGCGGCGCTCGCGATGAGCGGGCATCGATGCCTGGTCGTGGACCTGGATCCTCAGAGCAATCTCACTACCAGTCTCGGGCTTCAGATCGCCGAGGACGGATACAGCGCCTATGACGTGCTCGTGGACCGGGAACCCCTCGTTCGCGCGGTTGTCGACACCGCCGTTCCGAATCTGACGGCGTGCCCTTCCGATCCGTCGCTGGCCGCCGCCGACCTGCAGATCGCCGCGGACGACGCGGACCCCCACCAACGGGCGCTCCGGCTCCGGGACAGCCTCGCGGACTTCGCCCGGGACGGTCCCGCCGTCGAGTTCGTCCTGCTGGACTGTCCTCCGTCCCTGGGACTGCTGACCGTCAACGCTCTGGTGGCCGCGGGCGCCGTTGTCGTCCCCATGCAATGCGAGTTCTTTGCGATGCAGGGACTTTCCCGCCTGCTCGACACCGTCACCCGAATCGGGCGCTCCTGGAACCCGGGCCTCGATCTGCTGGGAGTCCTGTTCACCATGGTTGACCGGCGCACCAACCTCGCGCGGGACGTGATCGCCGAGGTTCGGGGCAAGCTCGGGGACCGGGTGTTCGACTCCATCGTTCCGCGGTCGGTCCGGGCCGCCGAGGCGCCCTCCTACGGGGTCCCGCTGCAGGTCTACGACCCGCGGTCCAGGGTGGCGGCCGCCTACGCGGACCTGGCGCAGGAGGTTCTATCCCGGTGAAGCGACGTGGACTGGGCCGCGGCCTCGATGCCCTGCTTCCATCGGCCGCGCCGGCCGACGGGCCCCGTTCGGTACCGGTCGGGGAGCTGGCGCCGAATCCCGCGCAGCCGCGATCGCAGATCGCCGCCGAGGACCTGGAAGGACTCACGGCCTCCATCGCCGCCCGCGGCATCATCGAACCGATCGTCGTTCGGCCGCAGGCCGGGAGATTCCAGATCATCGCCGGCGAGCGCCGGTGGCGCGCGGCCCAACTGGCAGGGCTCGAGCGCGTGCCGGTCGTGGTTCGTGACGCCTCGGACGAGGACGTCGGGCTGCTGGCGCTGGTCGAGAACCTGCAACGGGAGGACCTCAACCCGATCGAGGAGGCGCTCGCCTTTCGCCGGCTCGCCGACGCGGCGGGAATGACCCACGGCGCCATTGCCTCGGAGGTCGGGCGAAGCCGCACCGCGGTGACCAATACGCTGCGCCTGCTGGAGTTGACGCCCCAGGTGAGGCGCCTGGTGGAAACGGGGAAGCTGCGCGCGGCGGCGGGCCGGGCCCTCGTTCCCCTCGACGCGGCGAGCCAGGCCCAACTCGCCGAGGAGATCATCCGGGGCGATCTTTCGGTTCGGGAAGTCGAACGCCGGGTCAAGCGCGCCCGGGAGGGCAGCGAGCCCGGGTCGCCGGGGACTCCCCGGCCGTCCGGCCTGGATCCGAACACGCGCGACGCGCAGGAGCGGATGCAGCGGGCGGTAGGGTTTCCGGTCCAGATCCGGCGGCGTGGCAAGGGTGGCGCCGTCCAGATACAATTTTTTTCCGAGGATGACCTGCACCGCATCTTCGTCGTGTTGACCAGCGAACGGGAAGTGAGCGAATAGAACGATGGCGCGAGATCCATCGCGGGACGCCCATAGCGGATATGTCGGATCCGGGTCGCGTCTCTCAGGCCGACTGAACGCCCCCGGCCCGTTCAACGTGAACGGGGAGTTCGTGGGAGAAATCCACTCCGAGGACGAGGTCTCGGTGGGCAACTCCGGGAATTTCGACGGCCGGATCTACGCCCAGCGGGTCGTCGTGGAAGGCGGCGGCCGGGTGAGCGGCGAGATCGCGGCTCAGGACGTCATCGTGCATTCCGGAGGGTCCATCGCGGGGGTGGCGGTCCAGGCCGCCAACCTGACCCTGGAGGCCAAGAGCGACGCCGACGGCGCTCACTTTCAGGTCCACCGCGACTACAAGCGCTCGCCGTCCCAGACCCCGGCCAACCCGGCTCCGCCACCGCCGGCGGGCGAACCCGACAACGCCAGCGCCTGAAGAGCTGTCCGGCCGCCGGATTCCTTGGCAACCCCGGTGCCGGGTGATAGCCTTCCCGCCGTCCGTGGCGGGTTAGTTCGCTAGACCGCACGCATCCGGCCGCCCTCGGTTTCCCGACCGGTGTCTTCCCGTTCCTGGTGGGGCGGCGCGCTTCCCTTGTCCTCTGTAGGCCGCAGGTTTCGTGACCATCATTCCTGACATCACCGCGCTGATCGTGTCGGTGATCGTGGTATGTCTGACGCTGGTGCTGAAACGGCAGTTCTTCGAGCCCCTGGCGCGTGCGATGGAGGCGCGGGAGCAGGAGGCCGGCGGCGCCCGTCAGGCCCGGGAAGCGGCGGAGGCCGACGCCATGACCGCGGAAACCCGGGTTGCGGACGCGGTCGCGGCCGTGCGCGACGAGGGCTATCGGGAAATGGACCGGATTCGGCGCGAGGCCGGCGAACGCGCCGAGGCAACGCTGGCCGCGGCTCGCGAACAGGCTGCCGCCACCCTGGAAGCCGGAAAGGACTCGCTTCGCGAGCAAAGCGCCCGCGCCGCCTCCGAACTCGAGCAGGTGGCGGAGAGTCTGGCCAGCGATCTCACCGCAAGGGTCCTGCGCCGCGCCTCATGAAGCTGGCACGCCGGAACGACTTCCCGAGCGCCCGCGCCCTACCGATCCGCCTCTCGCGGGGGGCGATCCTGGCCGCCTCGGTCGCCGTCCTGCTGGTGGCCGTGAGCGCACCGGCATTCGCTGCCGAGGAGGGAGCCTCGAATCTGCCGAAGATCGTGAACTTCACGATCCTCGCGACGGTTCTGATCATCGTTCTTCGCAAGCCGATCGCCGGTTACCTCGAAGCGCGCGCCCTCCAGATTCGGGAGCAGCTCGCCGCGGCGCGGGCCGACCGCGAGGCGGCGGCCCGGACGGCCGAAAGAGCGACGGCGCGGTCTGGCGAACTGGACGGCGAGGTGGAAGCGGCGCGTCAGCGGATCACCGAGGCCGCGGCCGCCGAGGGCCGCCGCATCGTGGCGGCAGCCGAGGAACAGGCCCGGAAAATCGGCGCCACCGCCCAGGCCGAGCTGAACCAGGAGGTACGGGTCGCGGAACGCCGCCTGGCCGCGGGAGCGGCGCGGGCAGCCGTCGAGATCGCGCGGACGCGGCTCCGCGACACCATGTCCGAGGAAGACCATCGGCGTCTCATCGACGCCGGCATGACGGCGATCCGCCGCGACTGACGGGAAGGCACACCGGCGATGTCCAGCGAAGTAGCCCGCCACTACGCGCGGGTTCTCCTGGACACGGTGGTCGCCGCCGGGCGTGACAAGAACCTCGAGCGGCTCGCGGGAGGCCTCGAGGAGTTCGCGGCGTCGCTCGAGGGTTCCCCGGAACTCCTCAAGACGCTCACCTCGCCGGCGATCGCGCGGGGCCGGCGCGCCGCGGTCGCGAAGGCCGTCGCCGACCGGATCCTGCCGGACTCGGAGCTCGGCAGGTTCGTGTCGGTCATGGTGGCCCGGGAGCGGTCCGGCGACCTGGCGGAGACCGCGGCGGCGTTCCGGGCGGCGCTGGATGAGCATCGGGGGATCGTCGAGGCGGAAGTGGTGTCCGCGCGCCATCTGGACGAGCGCGACCGGGCGAGCCTCCGGGCGGCGCTGGCAGCCGCCTTCTCCGGCACTCCGAGGCTGCACTTCCGCGAGGACCCGGAGCTGCTCGGCGGATTCGTCATCCGGATCGGCAATCGCATCTACGACGCCAGCGTCAGTCGCCAGCTTTCCCGGTTCGAGGAGCGATACGGCGCCTGATTCAGCATAACATACCTGGAATCAACACGTTATAGGAAGACCCATGAGTATTCGAGCAGACGAGATCGCCGCCCTGCTGCGGGAACAGATCGCCGGCCATGACACCGGCGTCGACGTCGCGGAGGTTGGAACCGTCGTCTCTTCCGGGGACGGGATCGCCCGCGTCCATGGCCTGGAAGGGGTCATGTACGGCGAACTGGTGGAACTGCCGAACGACGTGTTCGGCCTCGCGCTGAACCTCGAAGAGTCGTCGGTGGGACTCGTTCTTTTCGGCGACGTGACCTCCATCAGGGAGGGAGACACCGCAAAGCGCACCCGGCGGATCCTGCAGGTGCCCGTGGGCGAGGCGATGAAGGGACGCGTGGTGGACGCCCTGGGCCGGCCGCTGGACGGCAAGGGGCCGATCGAGACCACCGAAACGGGCGCCGTGGAGCGCATCGCTCCGGGCATCGTCGCCCGGCAGCCGGTGAAGGAGCCGCTCCAGACGGGAGTCAAGGCGGTGGACGCCATGATTCCCATCGGCCGCGGCCAGCGTGAGCTCATCATCGGGGACCGCCAGACCGGAAAGACCGCGATCGCGGTGGACGCGATCATCAACCAGCGGGACACCGGCGTGGTCTGCGTGTACGTCGCGGTCGGCCAGAAACTGTCGACCGTTGCCCAGGTGGTGCAGACGCTCGAAGACCACGGGGCGCTGGACCACACGATCATCGTGTCCGCCGCGGCGTCCGAGCCGGCGCCGCTCCAGTACCTCGCGCCCTATTCGGGGTGCGCCATGGGCGAGTTCTTCATGGATCACGGCGGCCACGCTCTCTGCATCTACGACGACCTCTCGAAGCACGCCGCCGCCTACCGCGAGATTTCGCTCCTCCTGCGGCGGCCGCCGGGCCGCGAGGCCTATCCCGGCGACGTCTTCTACCTCCATTCGCGGTTGCTCGAGCGGGCGGCCAAGCTCTCCGACAAGCGGGGAGGAGGCTCCCTCACCGCCTTCCCCTTCATCGAGACCCAGGCCGGCGACCTGTCGGCCTACGTGCCGACGAACGTGATCTCCATCACGGACGGGCAGATCTACCTGGAGGGAGACCTCTTCAACGCCGGCATCCGTCCCGCCATCAACGTCGGCAACTCGGTCAGCCGGGTGGGGGGTTCGGCGCAGATCCGCGCGATGCGGCAGGTCGCCGGCACCATGCGGCTGCAGCTCGCGCAATATCGGGAGATGGCGGCGTTCGCCCAGTTCGGGTCGGACCTCGACAAGGCCACCCAGGCCCAGCTGGCCAAGGGAGAGCGCCTGACCGAAGTCCTGAAGCAGGACCAGTACGAGCCACTGCCGGTGGAGAAGCAGGTAGCGATCATCTTCGCCGCGAACGAGGGCTTCCTCGATGACCTCGAGCCGGCCGACTGCCGGGATTTCGAGAGGGGGCTCTACGAGTTCCTCGAGACCCGCCACCCGGACGCGCTGGCCCGGGTCCGCGAGGAGCGGAAGCTCGACGACTCGCTCACCGCCGCGCTCCGGGAGGCGATCGCCGAGTTCAAGCGCGACGCCTTCCGCGCCGGCGGAGCGGCGGTCACCCCGGCCGCGGAGGCGCGGGAGCCGGTCCCCGCGTAGGCGCCGCACCAGCACCGTCCCATGCCGACCCTCCTCGAACTCCGCCGCCGCACCCGCAGCGTGCGGAACACCGAGCAGATCACCCGAGCCATGAAGATGGTCGCCACGGCGCGCCTGCGCCGGGCCCAGGAGGCGATCGTCTCGGCACGGCCTTTCGCGGCGCGGATCCTGGAAGTCCTGAATTCGGTGGTGGTGGGCACGAGGACCGACAGCCACCCCCTGCTTCGCGAGCGGCCGCCGCGCCGCGTCGAGGTGGTGGTGATCACGTCGGACCGCGGGCTCTGCGGGTCCTTCAACACCAATGTCCTGAAACGGGCCGAAATCCTCCTCAAGTCGCTGAGCGAGCAGGACGTCGGCGTCCGGGCGGTGGGGCGCAAGGGCAAGGACCACTTCCGCCGCCGCGGGGTGCGCCTGGTGGACCCGCTCGAGGACATCTTCCGGGCGCTTGGCTACGAACACGCCCGGGAGATCGCGGCGCCCCTGATGGAGCGTTACCGCCGGGAGGACCCCGAGGACCCGGAAGGCCTCGATGCGATCTACCTGGTCTTCAACGAGTTCAAGAACATCCTGCGCCAGGACGTCCGGGTCGAGCGGCTGCTGCCGCTCGAGAAGCTGGACCTGCCCGGTTCCGAAGACGGAACCGCCCGGGAGTTCTTCTATGAGCCGACGGAGGCCGAGATCTTCGCGGAACTCCTGCCGCGGCACGTCGAATACCAGATCTGGCGGGCGCTGCTCGAATCGGTGGCCGCCGAACAGGCGGCGCGGATGACCGCCATGGACAACGCAACCAAGAACGCGAGCGAACTCATCGCCGACCTCACGCTGACCATGAACCGGGTCCGGCAGGCGGCGATCACGAAGGAGATTCTCGAAGTCGTAGGCGGCGCCGAGGCGCTCGACTGAGAGATGTCCAACCAGCAAGGAGCATGGAGCGAAGTGGCTGAGAACACCGGACGGGTCGTCCAGGTCATCGGGAACGTGGTGGACGTGGTCTTCGAGGGAGACCTGCCGCCGATTCACAACGCGGTCCGGCTGCGCGACGACCGCGGCCTTTCCACCGTGGAGATGGACATCGTCCTCGAGGTCCAGCAGCACCTCGGCGAGAACCGGGTCCGCACGGTCGCCATGCAACCGACCGACGGTGTGGTGCGCGGCCTGCTGGCCGAGGACACCGGGGCGCCGATTTCGGTTCCGGTGGGCGAGAGCACCCTCGGCCGCGTCATGAACGTGCTGGGGAATCCGGTGGACGAGGCCGGGGAGATCGAATCGGAGGAGCGGCGGCCGATCCACCGGGCGGCCCCCGAGTTCGTGTCCCAGAGCACCAGCCTCGAGATGTTCGAGACCGGGATCAAGGTGATCGACCTGCTCGAGCCCTACATGCGCGGCGGCAAGGTGGGCCTCTTCGGCGGCGCCGGGGTCGGCAAGACCGTCATCATCATGGAGCTCATCAACAACATCGCCACCCAGCACGGCGGCTTCTCGGTGTTCGCCGGCGTCGGCGAGCGGACGCGCGAGGGGAACGACCTCTGGCTGGAGATGACGGAGTCCGGCGTCCTCAAGAAGACGTCGCTCGTGTACGGCCAGATGAACGAGCCCCCCGGCGTGCGGCTCCGCGTCGGCCTCACCGGGCTCACCGTGGCCGAATTCTTCCGCGACGAGCGCGGACAGGACGTCCTCTTTTTCGTGGACAACATCTACCGGTACACGCTGGCGGGGATGGAGGTGTCGGCACTCCTCGGACGGATGCCGTCGGCGGTCGGTTACCAGCCCACCCTGGCCTCGGAGTTGGGGGAACTCGAGGAGCGGATCACCTCGACCGACAAGGGCTCCATCACCTCGATCCAGGCCATCTACGTTCCGGCCGACGACTACACCGACCCCGGGGTCGCCACCACCTTCTCCCACCTCGACGCCACCACCAACCTGTCGCGGCAGATCGCCGAACTCGGGATCTACCCCGCGGTGGATCCGCTGGCGTCCACCTCCCGCATCATGGACCCGCGGGTGCTCGGCGACGAGCACTACCAGGTTGCCCGGCGGGTGAAGGAAGTCCTGCAGCGGTACAAGGACCTGCAGGACATCATCGCGATCCTCGGGATGGACGAGCTCAGCGAGGAGGACAAGGTGACGGTGTCGCGCGCCCGCAAGATGCAGCGGTTCTTCTCGCAGCCGTTCCACGTCGCGGAGCAGTTCACCGGGCGCAAGGGCCGCTACGTGGAACTGAAGGACACCATCGAGGGCTTCCGGCGCATCGTGGACGGCGAGCTCGACGACCTGCCGGAGCAGGCCTTCTTCATGGCGGGCGGGATCGACGACGTCGAAGAGCGCGCCCGCGAACTGGCGGCGGCCTGAGGGATCCGGCGAACATGGGCACCTCTTCGCGCCTGCGGCTCGAGGTCATCACCCCCGGAGGGGTGGTGTTCCGGGACGACGTGGACTACGTGGAGGCGCCGGCCGTCTTCGGCTACATCGGCATCCTGCCCGGTCACGCCCCGCTCCTCTACCAGATTCGTAGCGGCCAGCTTCAGTACCGCCAGGGCGAAGAGGAGCACTACCTGGCCGTGCACTGGGGGTTCCTCGAGGTCCTCGACGACACCGTGACGGTTCTCGCCGAAACCGCGGAACGTCCGCAGGACATCGACCTGGCGCGGGCCGAGAGCGCGCTGAACCGGGCGAAGGCCCGGCTCGAGGAGTTCGGCGCCGCCTACGATGTCGACCAGGCGCAGCAGGCGGTGGCCCGCGCCGAGGCCCGTCTCAAAGCCGCGGAGGCAGAAGCGGACGCGCAGTCATAGAATGCGCTCAATGCGCACTCGGGCTTCCCGCGGGCTCCTCTTCGCGCTTGCCGTCGCCACGGCCGGTTCGGTGTTGCCGGCGGCGATTGCCGGGGGGGTGACCGAGTGGGCCGAGCCCGGAACCGTCGCCCGGGTCGAGGTGATCGTCGCGGTCCCTGAATCGGGAGCGGCCGCCGCGGCGGAGCCGAAGCTGACGCTGAGGGCGCCCCGGCAGCTGTTCCTCCGTCCGCGAATGCCGGGCGAGATGCGCCGGCCGTCCCTCGATGTGGAGGTCAGCGCCCGTCTCGAAGATCTGGACACCGCGGAGAACCTCGAGGACTACTACTGCCTCGAAGAGGTCTGGGACTGGGACGACGACACGGAGTCCGTGTACGAGCCGGACTGCGATCCCTACGAAGAGGGCTCCGAAATCGAGACTTTCTTCTTCGGCAGCCACCGCTTCTCCCTACCGGGCACCTACCGCGTCTGGTTGCGCCTCCAGCGCAGCGGCGAGACCGTGATCGCGGGCAACGTCGTGGTCCGCATCCGCAACTGAGCCGCTTAACAGCCTGTGGCAAAACTCACGCGGCATTCCCGAGCTACTAGGGATGGAAGTCGGCTGCGCCCACTTCCATCCCTCGTGCTCAAGGGGTCTACGCGGGGCTCGCACTCTCGCCCCGCTCCGGAAGCGACACCCGCTGAACCCCCGCTGAACCGCTCGCCTTCGGCTCGCTCATCGTTGCGCTTCGGTCGAAATACACTCGGTATTCCTCCCTCGCGCGCCTTGTCAGCGAGGCCCAGCGGGCGTCTCGGTGCTCGCGCGAGTTTCACCACAGGCTGTTAATCCCGCCTCTCCCGTCAAGGACCATCAGCATGAAGGCATTTGCATCCCTGTTCCTCGCGTTCGGCATTGCCGTGGCCCCGATGCACGCTCACGCGGCGGCGGTTCGGGCCCCGGCGACCGTCCCCTCCATCCTGGACGCGGCCGAGGTCGCCGCCGCCAGCGGCGTCTATCGCGCCCAGAACCTGGCCGGCATCACGACCGGAACGATCCGGGAGGACGACAACAAGCGCAGTGCGATCGCATTCGCCCTGAGCGGCCTGCTGGCCTTCACGGGCGCAGCGCTCTGGCGCAACCTGACCTGCCGTGATGGAGGTGACGCACGGCACTTTGGCGAAGGACTCAAAACGCAGACCGAGTGCTACGAAGAGGACGGTTCGCGAAAGGGCTGGAGCACTCCCACCAAGGCCCTGGTCGGGGCCGGAGTCGGCCTCGAACTGGTGTCGCTCTTCTACCTGGTGCGGCATCTCCGCGAGGACGGTCCGCAGGACGACGCCCAGCCGGCGACGCCGTAGCCCGGTCGGAACGTGAAGAAGCTCCTCGCTGTCTGGATCTGCTCCGGCCTCGTGGCGGCGCCGCTTCACGCCGCGGCCCCGGCAGGTCTCGCGGCGGCGGCGCCATCCATCCTGGAAGCCGCGGAAACCGCTGCCGCGAGCGGCGTCTATCGCCCGCAGAACACCTCGACGATCACCACCGGCCAGATTCGGCCGGGCGACAAGAAGCGGAGCGCGCTGGCGTTCGCCATCAGCGGAGTGGCCGCGTTCGCCGGCGCCGCGCTCTGGCGCTGGCTGCCCTGCCGCAACGTAAGCACCACTTTCAGCCAGAACGCCACGGAGAACACCAAATACGTCAAGTGCTACGACACGGACGGCCAGCGGAAGGGACTCGAAACCCCCACCAAGCTGCTCCTGGGGGCCGGGGTCGCGCTCGAACTCGTCTCGCTCGGCTACCTCATCGCCCACCTGGCGTCAGACGGGGACGACCCCTAGCCCCCACCGGCGTCCCGGGCTGGTGTTGAAGCCGGGCGGCGCCTATCGCCGGCTTCCCGCGGCCCGGCGTTCCAGGTAGTCGTCCAGCCCCCGCAGCGGCGGGATGTGGTGGGACATGAGGGGATAGTCGGTTTCCACAAACGGCGCCGGATCGGTCGGGAGCAAGGCGTTCAGCCGGGCCTTGTCGGCGGCGTGGCGGGAATCGCCGGCGAGGTTGCTCCACTCTTCGGGGTCCGTTTCGAGGTCGTACAGCTCCTCGCTCCCGTCGATGTAGCGGATGTAGTGGAAACGTTCGTCCCGGATCGCGTACTCGCCGTACTGGTAGGTGCTGATGACGGGGCGATCCCAGGTGGCGTCCGGGTCCCGGAGCAGCGGCACCAGGCTCCGGCCGTCGAGGCCCTCCTTCCCGGGTAGCCCGCCGAGTTCCACCAGCGTGGGATAGAGGTCGAGGAGCGAGACCGTTCTGCCGGAGCGCACCCCGGCGGGGGTGCCCCCGGGAAGGGCGGCGGTCCCATCCGGCACCCGGAACATCAGGACCACGCGGGTGAGGTTGTCCCAGAGCGCGAACTTCCTCCAGTGTTCCTTCTCGCCGAGCTGCCACCCGTGGTCGGACCAGAGAACGACGACGGTGTTCTCCGCGTGCGGGCTGGCGTCGAGCGCGTCGAGGAGCAGGCCGACCATCGCATCGGCGTAGGCGATCGAGGCGAGATACCCCTGGACGCCCGCCCGCCACTGGTCCGCGGCAAGGACGTGTTCGTGGTAGTTGCCGCCGCGGTGCGCGATCTCGACCGCGCGCTCGGGGACGTCCGCGAGGTCGTTGTCGCGCCGCAGCGGGAGCTGGATCTCATCGAGCGGAAACATCTCGAAGTACTTGCGGGGCACGTACCAGGGCAGGTGGGGACGGTAGATGCCGACGGCCAGGAAGAACGGTTTCTCGTGCTCCCGCTCCAGGGCCTCGATGGCCCAGGCCACCGACTGATGGTCCCCCATCTCCTCGTCCAGGACATCGAGCGGCGCCCAGTCGAAAGCGCCGTACATGTCGGGAAAGGCCGGCATGTTCACGGTCCCTTCTCCCTCCGGCCGCGGAGACGTGGGCATGTGCTCTTCGAGCGACGGGAAGTAGTCGTCCCAGGAGCCCGGATCGGGCTGGTTGTTGTGGAAGATCTTTCCGGCGCCTCCCGCCCAGTACCCGTTGTCGCCGAAGTAGCGGGGAAGCGTCACCGCATCGGGCAGCACCTGCCGCCACCACTGATAGTTGGAGTACATCCCCGAGGTGGTGGTGTGTTGTCCGGTCAGGAGTGCCGTCCGCGACGGGTTGCAGGAAGGGGAGGGGGTGTAGGCGCGGGTGAAGAGCACGCTCTCGCCGGCCAGACGCGAGAGGTTGGGCGTCCGGGCCTGCGGATGGCCGCCGAGCGGCTCGATCCAGTCGTTCAGGTCGTCGACCGCGATGAAGAGGATGTTGGGCTGGCGGGCCGGGTCCTCCCCGGGTGCCCGGTCACCCGTGCAGGCCACGAGGAGCGGCAGGAAGAGCAGCGCGGCGCGGGAGCGCGCGAAGTTCGCGGCTGCGACGCCGTCTCGCCGCTGGAGGTTCACGACCGCAGATAGTCGCAGGCAGCCTCGACGTTCGCCAGCGGGAGTGAACAGACTCCCCCCCGGCAGGGCAGGAAAGCCGTCCCGCCGCCGGCGGGGCTCGCTTTCCGGGCCGCGTCGAGCGCCGGCAGAACGCTCCTGGCGGGCGTCGAGGTGTCCGCGAGCAGGACGACCGCGTTCTCCGCGGGAACACGCCACAGCCGCCGGAGCGCTTCGCGGGTCTCGTTCGCACCGCCCGAGCCGACGACCACGATCTGGCGCGGCTCGGCCAGATAGCGCTGTACCGCGGTCAACAGCGTGGCGAAACCGCCCGGACTCTCGACGGACTGGGCGAAGAACGCGGTGATCGTGGCGCGCGCGGCGTCGCGGCGCCGTTTCGAGCCGGTGAGGGTCGCGAGGCGCAGGAGCGCGTCGGCGGCGACCGCGTTGCCGGACGGCAGGGCGCCGTCATAACCGCTGCGGGTGCGGACAGGGAGCGCCTCGTGGTCGTCCGCGGTGGTGTAGAAGCCGCCTCCCGGCGCCGCGAAGTGGGCGTCCAGGATGTCCGCGACCTCGTCGGCGGCGCTCAGCCAGCGCTCGTCGAAATCGCTCGCGAAGAGATCGAGGAGCGCCTGGAGCCAGAAGGCGTGATCGTCGAGCATCGCGGACACCTTCGCGGTCCCGCGGCTCCACACTGCGGAATAGCGTCCGTCCGAGCGGAGGTTGTCGAGCAGGAAGCGGCCCGCGGCCTGCGCGACCCGGAGTTGGTCCTCGTCGCCGAGCGCCCGATGCGCCCGCGCGAACGCCGTCACCGCGAGTGCGTTCCAGGAGAGGAGGACCTTGTCGTCGAGTCCGGGCCGCACCCGCTTGCCGCGCCGGGCCAGCAGCCGCCGCCGGGAGGCGGCGAGTTCGGTTTCGACCCGGCCGGCAGGGACGCCGAACCTCGCTTCGAGCGCCGCATCGTCCACCACCCGCCGCAGGATCGTCCGGCCTTCCCAGTTCCCCCCGTCCCGAACGTCGTAGGCGGCGCCGAAGAGGGCGGCGTCCTCACCGAGCACCTCCTCCACTTCCGCGGACGTCCAGGTGTAGTAGCGCCCCTCCTCTCCCTCGGAGTCGGCGTCGAGCGCCGCATGGAACGCCCCGCCCGGGTTCCGCATCTCGCCCTGCATCCAGCCGAGAGCGCGGCGCGCGTCCCCGGCGAACCGGGAGTCCCCGGTGATCCGGTAGGCGAGGAGATAGACCGGCGCCAGCAGCGCGTTGTCGTAGAGCATCTTCTCGAAGTGGGGGGCCAGCCACTCCGCATCGGTGGAATAGCGATGGAACCCGCCGCCGAGCTGGTCGAAGAGCCCGCCGTCCGCCATCCGCCGGAGCGTGAAGCGGGACGCGTCGAGCGGCTCGGCGCCCCCCTCCTCCAGATGGTGCCGGAGCAGCAGCGTGAGCTGCCGGCTGGGAGGGAACTTCGGCGCCGGCCCGAACCCCCCGTGCTCGCGGTCATAGGCGCCGAGAAATTGCCTCACCGCGCGACCGACCGGGTCGGCGGTGATGAGGGTCCCGCGGGCGGCGAGCTGCCCGGGCAACTCCGCCGCCTGGCGGAGGCGGTCGAGGAGCCGCGTGCCGTTCCCAAGAAGCTCGGTCCGCCGGGACCGGTCCTTCCACGCGGCGGCGATGGCGCCGAGCACGCGGGGAAAGCCGGGGCGTCCCCAGCGGTCTTCCGGCGGGAAATAGGTGCCGCCGAAGAAGGGGGTCCGGTCGGGAGCCACGAAGACGGTGAGGGGCCAGCCGCCGGCGCCGGTGGTCGCCTGCACGAAGGCCATGTAGATCTCGTCCACGTCCGGCCGCTCTTCCCGGTCCACCTTCACCGGGACGAAGGCCTCGTTCATGACCCGGGCGATGGCGGAGTCCTCGAAGGACTCGTGCGCCATCACGTGGCACCAGTGGCAACTGGAGTATCCGACCGAGAGCAGCACCGGGCAGTCGCGCCGGGCGGCCTCCTCGAAGGCGGCCGGCCCCCAGGGCCGCCAGTGGACGGGGTTGTCCCGATGCTGGAGGAGGTACGGGCTCGTTTCGAGCGCTAGCTGATTCCCGGCGCCGGCCGCGGCATCCGCGGCCGCATCCCCGGGAGCAGGTTCAGGGCTCAGGGGCCGCTGGAATTCGTCTCCGCCGCGCCCGCGGCGGTCCGTTCGCCGCCCCAGCGAATCGCGGCGGTGCCGATGGTCAGTCCGGCGCCCACCGAACTGAACAGCACCAGGTCGCCGGGCGCGAGCAGCGAGCGGTCGAGCGCGTCGCGGAGCGCGGTGGGGATCGAGGCGGCGGTCGTGTTGCCGTACTTGTGGATCGTCTTCACCACGCGTTCCGGCGGAACCTGGAGCCGCCGCGCGACCGCGTCGATGATCCGGGCGTTCGCCTGGTGGCAGACCAGGAAGGAGACGTCGTCGCGCGAAAAGCCGAGTTCGTCCAGCAGCTTCTCGGCGGCGTCGGCCGAGTTGCGCACGGCGAACCGGAAGACCGCCTTGCCCTGCTGCTGCAGGTAGTGCTCCTTGCGATCCACGGTCTCATGGGTGGGCGGGCGGATGCTGCCCCCGGCCGGCATCTTGAGCAGGTCGCAGCCGGAGCCGTCCACCTGGTTGTTGAACCCCAGGATGCCCTCGCCGTCCTGGGCGGCTTCCAGCAGGACCGCCCCGCCGGCGTCCCCGAACAGAATGCAGGTGGCGCGGTCCTCGTAGTCGGTGATCGAGCTCATCACGTCGGCCCCGATCACCAGCGCCCGTTCCGCGGCGCCGCTGGCCACGAACTGCGTCCCCGCGGCGAGCGCGAAGTTGAAACCGCTGCACGCCGCCGACAGATCGAATCCCCAGGCGCGGCTGGCGCCGATCTGGTCCTGGACGAGGCACGCGGTGGCGGGGAAGCTCATGTCGGGGGTCACGGTGGCGAGCACGATGAGGTCGATGTCGTCGGCCGTGATGCCCCGACGCCGCAGCGCGTCCTGGGCCGCCCGGGAGGCCAGCAAGGAACAACCGGTGCCCTTGTCCACGATCCGGCGCTCGCTGATGCCGGTGCGCTCCCGGATCCACTCGTCGGAGGTGTCCACCATCCTTTCGAGGTCGTCGTTCGACAGCACCCGGTCCGGAAGGTAGGCCCCGACCGCGGTGATCGCGACGCGGCGGACGGCTTGCGAGGGCTCTTTCGGGGTGGGGAGTTGAATCACGAACTTCTCGCCCCCGTGGGGCGAATTGGGGCGTTCCAGGCGAGCGGAGGACCGTGGATGGTACGTCAACGCGCGCCCCGGCCGCGCCTCGCGGCGCCGTGGCAGCCGGCGCGCGGCGATAATCTGACCTCGATGTCACGCGGCGAACCAGCGAACCGTCCGGCGAAAGCGGCGGCGTTCTACGATCTGGACGGCACCCTGATCCGCACGAATCTCGTTCATGTTCTCGGGTACTACGCCCGGAACGACCAGGGGCTGCTGCGGAGCCTGAAGACCACCGCCTCGACGCTCGCCGGGATTCCCCTGTTCCTGGCCACCGATTTCTACAGCCGCAAACTCTTCAACGATCTCTTCTTCAAGTGGTACCGGGGCCAGTCCCACGACCGGCTGCGCTCGCTCGCGGAAGATCTCTACCGGGACGTGATCCGTCCGGGCATCTTCCCGGGAACGCGGGCGCTCATCGAGCAGTCGCGCCGGAGCGGTCTGCGTCAGGTCGTGGTGACGGGCGCGCTCGAGGTGTCCGTACGGCCCCTCCTCGACGACCTCGGCATCACCGAGTTCGTCGCGAACCGCCTGGAGTTCGCGGACGGACGGGCGACCGGCCGACTGGCGCCGCCGGTGATGGCGAGCGCCAGCAAGGCCCTCTGGATCCGGGAATACGCGGAACGCGAGGGGCTCTCGTTGAACGACAGTTACGCCTACGCCGACAGCATGTCAGACCTGCCCATGCTGAGCGTGGTCGGACACCCCACCGCGGCCAACCCGGATGTCCGCCTGAGGAGCACGGCGCGGCACCATGACTGGCCGGTCGTCGACCTCAGCCAGCCGAATCTCACTCCCGCGCTCTAGAGCGATCCCGGAAGGATGTCCACTGCATGACCCCCGCCCTGCGCCACAAGACCGATCCCGGGATCGTGTTCATCGATAACGACTCGGCCGCCCGCGTTCTGCACTACGGCGAGGACTTTCTGGAGGAACACCTCCCGGTGGGTACCCGGGTCGTCTATCCGCCGCCCCCGATCCGCGGGCTGCCGAACCCGCGCGGCGCGATCCGGCACGCGCTCAACCACCCCCTGGGCTGCGATCCGCTCTACGCGCAGCTTCGCCCCGGGATGCGGGTCACCATCGCCCTCGACGACATCAGCCTGCCGCTGCCGCCGATGGCCACCCCCGACATCCGCCAGACCGCGCTCGAGATCGTGCTGGAAATGCTCGGCGACCACGGCGTGGACGACGTCCATCTGGTCATCGCGAACTCGCTGCACCGGAAGATGACCGAATCGGAAATGCGCCGGATGGTGGGGCCGGACATCCACAAGGCGTTCTATCCGAACCGCTACTACAACCACGACGCCGAGGACCCGAACGGCATGGTGGCGCTGGGAAAGACCCGTCATCACGAGCCGGTCCGGGTGAACCGGCGGGTGACGGAGAGCGACCTCGTCATCTACCTGAACATCAACCTGGTTCCGATGGACGGGGGTCACAAGTCGGTGACGGTGGGGCTTTGCGACTACGAGAGCCTGAGGCCCCACCACGAGCCGCAGACGATCCGCGATTCCGACGGCTACATGGATCCGGCCAAGTCCGAACTGAGCCGCAAGGTGGACCGGATGGGCAAGATCGTGGACCGGCACCTGAACGTGTTCCACGTGGAGACGGTGCTGAACAACCGGATGTACTCCGACGCCCTCTCGTTCCTCGGCAAGGACGAGGACGAGTTCAGCGACCTCGACCGGCTGAAGCTCGCGGGAACGCGCTGGTCGCTGAGCCGCCTTCCCGCGCCGGCGAAGCGGCAGTTCCTGCACCGCATCCCGGGCGCCTTCGAGCTGATCGGCTGCTACGCGGGCCGCACGGAGCCCGTTCACGAAAAGACGCTCGAGCGCTCCTTCCAGCAGTACGCGGTGCCCGTGAAGGGACAGTGCGACATCCTGCTGTCGGGGATTCCCTACATCTCGCCCTACAACGTGAACTCGATCCTGAACCCGCTCCTCGTCCAGGTCATGGGTCCTGGCTACCTGTTCAACCTCTACCGGGGCAAGCCCCTGATCAGGAAGGGCGGCACCCTGATCCTGGCCCACCCCTGCCACGACGACTTCGATCCCCTGTTCCATCCCAGCTACATCGAGTTCTTCCACCGGCTGCTCCCGGAGACCCGGGACCCCTTCGTGCTACGGACCAAGTACGAGGAGGAGTTCGCGCACAACCCGTCCTACGTGCAGATGTACCGGGACGGGAACGCCTACCACGGGGCGCATCCGTTCTTCATGTGGTACTGGGGCGAGAACGGGCGCCAGCACGTCGGCCGGATCATCGTGGCCGGAGCGAAGAACCAGCACGTCCCCGAGATCCTCGGCTGGGAATCGGCGGAGACGGTGACCGAAGCGATCGCGATGGCGCGCAGCACGCACGGCCGCTCCGCGGAGATCACCATGCTCCACGTCCCGCCGATCATGATCCCCGAGGTGTCATAGACCCGCCGTGACCGACACCGCCCGCCCCCGGATCGACGTGGGCGAAGCCTTCGCCGGACGGAGCATCCTGCTGCTCGGCGGGACCGGGTTCCTGGGCAAGGTCTGCCTCGGGATGCTGCTCGAGTTCTTCCCGGAAATCCGGCGCGTCTACCTCATGGTGCGGGCCGCCGGCGAGGCGGAGAGCCGGGTGCGGTTCGAGGACATCATGGAGAACTCCCCGGCGCTCTCGCCGTTGCGCGAGCGCCACGGCGCCGGGCTGCGCGACTTCCTCGACGAGAAGATCGTCGTCCTCGGCGGGGACATCACGAGCGACAACCTCGGCTATTCGGAAGAACGCGCCGCCGGGATCGCCGCCGACATCGACCTGGTGCTCAACTGTTCCGGCCGGGTGACCTTCAACCCGTCGCTCGAGGCGGCGCTCCAGACGAACGTCCACGGGACCCGGAACACCATCGCCTTCGCGCGCCGGATGAAGCGCCCCGCGCTCGTGCACATCAGCACCTGCTTCGTCGCGGGGATGCGGTCGGGAGAGGTTCGCGAGGACGAACCCCTGATCGGCTACTTCCCGCGCCGCGACCGGGAGGACCAGGAGTTCTCGGTCGAGAAGGAGATCGAGGACTGCGAACGCCTCGCCGCCCGGGTGCGCGACGAAGCCGAGGACAAGTCCCGCGTGGACGCCTTCCAGGAAGCGGCCCGCAAGCGGTTCGCCGAGGAGGGCCGCGATCCGGACGATGCGCGTTCGCTGTCGCTCGCGATCGCCCGCGAGCGGAAGGAATGGATCCGCCGCCGGCTCCGCGACCTCGGCATCGAAAAGGCGCAGGGCTGGGGCTGGCCGAACATCTACACCTACACGAAGAGTCTCGGGGACCAGCTCGTGGCGGGCGCGGAGGGGGTTGCGCGCTCGATCGTTCGCCCGGCGGTCGTGGAGAGCGCGCTCTCGTTCCCCCACACCGGCTGGAACGAGGGCTTCACCACCAGCGCCCCGCTGGTGCGGATGGCGCTCCGCGGCCAGAACCTGTTCCCGGTCGGTCCGGGGGTGGTCCTGGATGTCGTGCCGGTGGACCTGGTCGCCTCGGCGACGCTGGCGGTCGCCGCCGAGACGATCGTGTCGGACCCTCCTCTCGTCTACCAGGTGTCCGGCGGGGACCGGAATCCGGCCCGGGTGGAGCGGCTCGTGGACATCGTCGGGATCTACAAGCGCCGGCACTTCCGGGACAAACCGACCGGGGTGAAGCTCTGGAACGAGGCGCTCGCCCGGATGGAGGCGCAGGCGGTCCGCGCCGACCGCTTCGAAAGACACACCCTCAAGTGGATGCGGCAGTCCGCCTCCGCGCTGTCCGGCGTGCTCGAGCGGGCCGGTGACGAACCCATCGGTCCGCTGGTCGGGGTGGTGGAGGCGCTCCAGCGGAACGTGGACTCCTTCGAGGACTTCGTCGTCCAGGGCGAGCGGCAGTACCACACGTTCCGGCCCTTCATCGCCGGCGAGGAGTTCATCTTCCGCGCCGACAACACGCACGATCTCTTCTCCCGGCTCGACGGCAACGACGGAAAGCTCTTCTTCAATCCCGGGGAGATCGACTGGTACGACTACTGGCTCCACGTCCACCTGCCGGGCCTCGAGAAGTGGGTGTTCCCGGCGCTCGAGGACCAGGAGCGCGGCCAGCGCCGCGCGCAGAAGCGCGTCTACACCTACCGGACGATCAACGAGCTGTTCGAGGCCTGCACGAAGAACCACGCGGGAAGGGTCGCGATGCGGATCACCCGCGGTGGCCGGGAGGAGCGGTACACCTATGCCGATCTCCGGGAGTGCGTGCTCCGGGGGGCCGCATTCCTGGCCGCCCGGGGGCTCGGCGCGGGCGATCACGTCGGGCTGATCGGAGAGAACTCCCCCGAGTGGGGCATGGCGTATTTCGCCATCCAGCGGATCGGGGCGACCGCCATCCCGCTCGAACGCGACCTGCGCCGCGAGGAGATCGTCCGGCTCCTCCGGCTCGGGGACGCCAGAGCGGTCCTGATGAGCGACTCGCTGTTCGAGCGGCACTCCGGGCTCGCCCCGGATAACGGCGCCGCGCCGCCCGTCGCCGCCCATCCGTTCCGGGATGTCTTCGCGATGGGTGAAAGCGAGGACGGGGAGGCGGCCTCTCCGAAGCCGGTCCGGACCAGCCCGACGGCGCTGGCCTCCATCCTCTTCACCTCCGGAACGACCGGCACGCCCAAGGGGGTGATGCTGACGCACCGGAATTTCACCTCGCTGGTGGCCAAACTGCTGTCGGTCTACGACATTGGCGAGAAGGACGGCGCGCTCAGCATCCTTCCGCTGCACCATTCCTTCGAGTTCACCACCGGCTTCCTGCTGCCGCTGTCCCGCGGCGCCCAGATCGCCTATCTGGACGAGATCGGTCCCGAAGCCATCAACACCGAACTGCAGAAAGGGCACACCACCTGCATCGTGGGAGTGCCGGCGCTGTGGGATCTCCTGCGGCGGCGCATCCTGGCGCCCTTCGCGGATCGGTCGCCGCGGGCGGAAGACCTCGCCACGGCCCTGATCGACGCGGCGCACCTCCTGCGGGAGGACACCGGAGTCAACGTCGGGCCCGCGGTCTTCCTTCCGGTGCACACCGCGCTGGGAGGCAGGATCCGCTATCTGATCAGCGGCGCGTCCGCGCTCTCCGAGGCAACCTGGAAGGCGTTCCGGGGCCTCGGGTTCCACATCGCCCAGGGCTACGGGCTCACGGAAGCGGCGCCCGTGCTGACGGTGACCTCGCCGGACGGCCCCGTTCCCATCGGCAGCGTCGGCAAGGCGCTTCCCGGGATCGAGATCCGCATCGTGGATCCCGACGCTTCGGGGGTCGGCGAGGTCGCGGCGAAGGGCCCGAACGTCATGGCCGGGTACTACGGAAACGATGAGGCGACGGCGGAAGCGCTGCGCGACGGCTGGCTCTACACGGGCGACCTGGGGCGCCTCGACGAGCAGGGACACCTCTTCCTCGTCGGCCGCCGCAAGGACGTGATCGTGGACAGCGGCGGCAAGAACGTCTACCCGGACGAGGTGGAAGAGGTCTACGCCGCGCCGGACCTGATCGCCGAACTTGCCGTTGTCGGACTTCCCGACGGAATGGCCGAGCAGGTGGCGGCGGTGGTGGTCCCGAAGGAAAAGAGCCCGGAAGGCAGGCAACGCGTCGAGACCCACTTCCGGTCCGTTTCGTCCCGGCTGCCGCTGCACAAGCGGATCAAGACCATCGAGTTCTCGGACGAGGCGCTTCCCCGGACGGCCACCCGCAAGGTGAAACGCGGCGAGCTCGTGCGCTGGCTGCGCGACCGGCGCCGCGAGGCGGCCGCCGAATCCGGCGAGGAAGCCCTCGCGGGGCATCGGATTCTCGAGCTGATCGCATCCATCTGCGAGCGTCCCGTCTCGGAGATCCGGACGTCATCCTCCTTTGCGGAGCTGGGGTTCGACAGCCTCATGTACAACGAACTCGCGGCCGGACTCGACAGCGAGTTCGGCGAGTCGGCGGCGCCCGAGGCGCTTGCCAACATGGCCACCATCGAGGAACTGGTGCTCGCCATGCGGACGCCCCCGGGAGGCGTCCGGGGCCGCCGCCCGCGCCGCGGTGAATCGCGGAAGAAGCGCGAGGAGGACGAGATCGAGATTCCGCCCGCCATGGCCAAGGCCGGGCGTGCGGCGCTGACGGAGGTCCAGCACTGGTTCTACCACCAGGTGCTGGAGCCGACCTTCACGGGCCGGGCGCACGTCCCGAACCACACGAACTACCTGGTGGTGGCGAATCACGGCTCCCATCTCGACATGGGGCTCGTGAAGATGGCGCTCGGAGACGCGGGCTCGAACCTGCTGGCGCTGGCCGCCGCCGACTATTTCTTCGACAACCGGGTGAAGCGCACCTTCTTCGGCAACTTCACCAACCTCGTCCCGATGGAACGCCGCGGCTCGCTCCGCGAATCGCTGGACCGGGCCGCGGGGTATCTGAACCAGGGCTACAGCGTGCTGGTGTTCCCCGAGGGCACGCGCTCGCGGAGCGGGCAGATCCAGAAGTTCCGGCGCGGGTTCGCGCACCTGGCGTACCGCTGCCGGGTCGGGGTCCTGCCGATCCATCTCGACACCTGGGGAGCGTTCCCCCCCGGCGCCGTCGGGCTCCGCTCGCGCACCGTGGCGGCGCGGATCGGGCCGTTCCTCTCCCACGATTTCCTGCTTCGCTTCGCCGGGGGAGGGGTCCGGGCCGCGGTTGCGGAGGGGCGGGTGACCGCGCTCGTCCAGACCATGGTCGAGCGCCTGGGGCGTCAGGAACCGATCCAGCTCGACGAGGAGGCGGGGCGCATCCTCGAAGGCGCCGAACCAGCCGACGCGGAATCCCGACGTGCCGCCGGTTCGCCGGCGAACGACCGGGTGTCCGATCCGACGCCGGTAGGCTGAACGCGTGACCGAAGCGACTTCCGGGACCGCTCCGGTATTGGTCACGGGCGCGACGGGCTTTCTCGGCAGCCATCTGCTGCCGCTGCTGCTCGAGGAGGACGAGCCCGTCCGCGTGCTCGCCCGCCAGCCCGCCCCCGAACTCTCGGCCCGCGGCGTGGAAATCGTGGTCGGCGACGTGGTCTCGGGAGCGGGGCTGGAGGAGGCGCTCGAGGGCGTGAAGCGGGTCTTCCACCTCGCCGGACGGGTCTCGCGCGATCCGGATGCCGCCGCCGGTCTCCAGCGGGTTCACGTGGACGGCGCCCGCACGCTGGCGGCCGCCGCCCGGCGGGCGGGGGTGGAGCGGATCCTGCTCGTGTCCAGCAGCGGAACGATCGCGGTCTCGCGCGATCCGGAGCCCGACTGCGACGAGACGGCGCCCGTTCCCATCGAGCTGATCGGCCGCTGGCCCTACTACCGGAGCAAGTGGTTGCAGGAGCGCGCGCTCCTCGCCGACGCCGGCGACATCGAGGTGGTGATCGTGAACCCGTCGCTGCTCCTCGGCCCCGGAGACGAGCGGCTCTCCTCGACGGGGGACGTGCTGCGGTTCCTGTCCGGCCAGCTCAACGTGATTCCGCCGGGCGGACTGAACTTCGTGGATGTCCGGGATGCGGCGGCGGGGGTGGTGGCCGCCATGGCGAAGGGACGGGCCGGCCAGCGCTACCTGCTCGGCGGGCACAACTGGAGCTTCGCGGACTTCTTCGCCCGTCTCGCGGAGGTGTCCGGTTCGCCCGCGCCGCGTCTGCGGCTCGCGCGCGGCCTCTACACGGCGGGCGCCCTGCTCACCGAGGAAGTCGCGCGCCAGGTCGGACGCGAACCGGCGGTGGACCGCACCAGCCGGGAAATGGCGGCCTGCTACTGGTATTTCAGCTCCGAGAAGGCGACGCGGGAACTGGGCCACGACCCGCGCGACGGCCGCGTCACCCTTCTGGAGACGGTGAACTGGTTCCGAGGCCGCGAGGCCGGGGAACGCCGGTCTCCAGACCGGCACGCGCGGCGCTCCGCTCCGCGATGGCTGTCGCGTAATCGACTGTCTTGTCTTGCACTTGGAAGCGATCCCCGAAAGTGAGAACCACATCCGGCGACACATCCGCGACGCCAGGTAGCCCCGAGTCGAAGGGGGTAGCGGCAGGAACTCC
>CAYUVU010000014.1:0-6015 GCA_964448205.1 uncultured Acidobacteriota bacterium | reverse complement strand
TTCCAAGCCGGTGCGCCATCGGAACAGGGAGCCTGCGCGCTCTGCGGCCCTGCGGGCCGCGTGCCGGCTGAAGCCGGCGTTCCAAGCCGGTGCGCCATCGGAACAGGGAGCCTGCGCGCTCTGCGGCCCTGCGGGCCGCGTGCCGGCTGAAGCCGGCGTTCCCCGCGCCGGACGGGCCTCCAGCGGAGCGCGGGCGCTCCGCTGGAGGCCCGTCCGGCGCTAGGGCCAGCGGCCGCGGGTGGATTTCTTGAGGATGCGGCCCTTGCTGTTCATGAGGCCGACGGTCTTTCCCGTGAGGATCAGCTTCGCGGTTTCGATGTCGGCGTCGTTCGCGCACGCGATGTAGACCGGACCGCGGAATCCGCGGAGCCTGCCGCAGGCGGAGCGCAGGGTGCGCGAGGTCTCGAGGTTGATGGTGATCTTGTCCGTGCGGATATCGGGACCCGTGCCGCGGTGGTACCTGCCACCGAGTTTTTCGGCGAGCTCTTTGGCAACCGCTACCTTGCCTGCCATGGTCCTCCTCCAGCCTTCCGGCCCCTCCGACGGGTCGGCAACGCTATCACACCGCTACTGTTTCGCGAATATCGGGTGACAACCGATGCAACAACGTAACACTACGCAGAAACTATGACTTCAGAAGGGTGATAGCAACCGCGAGGAGCGCGTTTCCTCCCGCCGTCACGTCCTCGTCGCGCGTGAACTCGGTCGGGTTGTGACTGACCCCGCCGACGGAGGGTACGAAGACCATCCCGGTGGGGCAGACGCGGGACATCATCTGGGCATCGTGGCCGGCTCCCGAGGGCATCCGCCGGCAGGAACCGCCAAGCGCGGCCGCCGCTTCCTCGACCAGCGCGATCACCGTTTCGTCGAAGACCGCGGGGCCGAAACGGGCGAGTTCGCGCCGCTCGATCCGGATCCCCTCGCGCTCGGCGGCGGCCTCGAGACCGCCGAAGAAGCCGTCCTCGGCGCGCCGCAGCCGGTCCGGGTCGGGGTTGCGAATGTCCAGCGTGAAGACCGCCCGGCCGGGCACCACGTTGGTCAGCCCGGGCGCGAACGACATGCGGCCGACGGTCGCCACCTGATCCGGAATCTCGCGCGTGAGTCGGCGGGCCAGGAGCACCGCCTCCGCCGCCACCACTCCCGCGTCGTGGCGAAACCGCATGGGAGTGGTGCCGGCGTGGTTCGCCTTCCCACTCAGGGTGATCTCCTCCCACAGGATCCCCTGGACCCCGGTCACCGCGCCGAAGTCGATGCCCTCGGCCTCGAGGACGGGCCCCTGCTCGATGTGGAGTTCGACGTAGGCGGCCGGGACCGGACCGGGGACCGGCGCCTCCCCGAGGTAGCCGATGTCCTCGAGCTCCTCCTTCAGGGTCCGCGCGCCGTCGGGGCTCCGGAGCGCCCAGGCGCTCTCGAGGTCGAGTCCGCCGGCATAGACCAGGCTCCCCAGCATGTCGGGGTGGTAGCGCGAGCCCTCCTCGTTCGAGAAGATCGCGACTTCGAGCGGGCGGCGGGTCGGGATGTCCCCATCGTTCAGCGTGCGCGCGACCTCGAGCGCCGCGAGCACGCCCAGGTTGCCGTCGTAGCGGCCGCCGTTCCCGACCGTGTCGGTGTGCGAGCCGAGCATCACCGGGGCGGCGTCGGGATCCTCCCCCGCCCGGCGGCCGATGACGTTCCCGATCCCGTCCACCCGGATCTCGAGCCCGGCGTCCTCCATCCACGACCGCACCAGATCCCGGCCCGCACCGTCCTCGGGGGTGAACGCGAGCCGCTCGGCGCCACCCTCGGGGGTGGCGCCGATCTCGGCGAGGCGGGCGATGGAGTCGAGGAGCCGGGCGCCGTTGATCCGGAGCGGCGCGCCGCTGCCCATCGTCCTACTCGCCGGCCACGCCGGCGTCCGACAGCCGCCTCAGGACGTCGTCGAGCTGGCCGCGTAGTTCCTCGTAACGAACCACCGCGTCCCGGCCCGGCGGCTGGTCGGCGGTGTCGAGGTTCCCGGCGAGATAGCTGAGCTGATCCACCAGCATCGGCTGCGAGTACCGGATCGGCCGGGTGACCAGCTCCTCGTGGATCGCCTGGAGCTCGTCGCTGCCTCCGCCTTCCAGCGCCGCTTCCAGCCGGGCCGCCGCCATCCGCGCCTCGGACAGCGCGTCGCGGGCCTTCAGCGCCAGCGCCACCTGCTCGCGGACGTGTTCGGCGGTGACCCAGCCCTCCTCGATCGTCCGCGGGTCCATCCGCAGGCGGAAGCTGCGGGCCATGGTCCGGTCGCCGGCGGTCAGCTCGACGGTGTAGCGGCCGGGCGCCGCCAGCACGCCCCGGCCGGAGGGGTTGCCGTCGCCGTCCTTCGCTCCGTCGTACCGCATGTCCCAGGTGAAGCGGTGGACGCCCGCGCTGGTCGGGACCGTCGGCGCGCCTCGCCGCCTCATGCCGGGAGCCCGCATTTCCTGGGTCATCGCGGTCTCCTCTCCGGGGCCGGCGCTCCCGAAGCTGCGCACCAGGTCGCCGTTCTCGTCCCGGATGTCGATCCGCGCGCTGCCCACGTCAGCGGCCAGCCGGAAGGTGAACCGGGGCCCCGGGGTCGGATACTCGGGATCCGCCGGCGAGGGGGCGCCGAAACCCCGTCCTCCGGCGCGGTGCCGGATCTCGTCGCGCGGCTGGAAGAAGTGCGTCTCGCCGGCCGGCGGCGCCTCGTGGAGCGGGGTGACGTCGTCGAGGATCCAGAAGCTGCGCCCCATCGTGGAGATGGCGAGGTCCTGCTGGACCACCTTGATGTCGGTGATCGGGGTCACCGGGAGGTTCTGCTGGAAGGAGCTCCAGGTCATGCCGTCGTCGAAGGAGAGGAACATCCCCCACTCGGAGCCGAGGTAGAGGAGCCCCTCGCGGTCCGGGTCCTCGCGAACCACCCGCACCGGGTGGTCGTTCGGGACCCCGTTGGCGCCGTCGGTGATGCGGGTCCAGGTGTCGCCGTAGTCGAGGGTCTTGTAGGCGTGCGGCGTGAAGTCGCCGAGCTGGTAGCGCAGGACCGCGGCGTAGGCCTTCGCCGGGTTGTGGGGCGAGACCTCGATGTTCTGCACCCGGCCGTAGGGACCGAGCGCCGGCGGGGTGACCTCCTTCCAGGTCCGGCCGCCGTCGCGGGTGACGTGGATGGGCCCGTCGTTGGCGCCCGCCCAGATGACGCCCTCCTCGTGGGGGGACTCCTGGACGTCGTAGAGCACCGCGAAGTGCTCCTCGCCGGTGACGTCGAGCGTGATCGGGTCGCCGGAGACCACCTGGGTCTCGGGGGTGAAGGCGGTGAGGTCCGGCGAGATGGTCCGCCAGGTGCGGCCGCCGTTCTCCGTCACGTGGACGTACTGCGAGGCGTGGAAGACCCGGTTCGGGCTGTGCGGCGAGACGTGGATCGGGACCGTCCTCTGGAAGCGGTACTCGAGGTCCTTGGGGTTATGGCCGTAGATGTTCCAGAACCCGACGTAGTACTGCTCTTCCTGCCCGGTCCGCATGTTGTAGAGGCCGAAACGGCCCTTGCAGTTCGCGTAGACGATGTCGGGATCGCCGGGCTTCGGGATCGCGGGGCCGGTCTCGCAGCCGCCGATCGCTTCCCAGTGCGCGGTGTGCCCGCCCGGCCGGAACTGGGCCGGATAGCTGGGCACCGAGATCGTCGAGTTGTCCTGCTGTCCGGCGTAGAGCCGGTAGGGGAAGTTGTCGCTCACGTCCACCTGGTAGAGCTCGGCGGTGGGCTGGTTCTCCTGGGTGGACCAGGTCTCGCCCCCGTCGATGGAGACGTTCGCGCCGCCGTCGTTCGCCTGGATGTGGATGTTCGGCTGGTCGGGGTTGATCCAGAGGTCGTGGTTGTCGCCGTGGGGGGTGAACTTCCGCTCCCAGCTGACGCCGCCGTCGGTGGACTTCCAGTAGCCCTCGGCCATCCCCCAGAGGGTGTCCGGGTCGGTCGGGTGGGCGTGCAGGTTGTTGTAATAGAAGGGGCGGTTCCGGATCGGCTGGAAATCGGTGATCTGGCGCCAGGTGTCCCCCTCGTCATCCGAGCGGTAGACGCCGCCGTCGCTGCCCGGCGCCTCGATGAGCACGTAGACGCGCGAGGGATCGGCGGGGGAGACCGCGAGGTCCGATTTGCCGCGGAGGCCCGTCGGGAGCCCGTTCTCGAGCTGCTCCCAGGTGTCGCCCCCGTCCCGGGAGCGGTGCACGCCGCCTTCCATGCCGCCCGATCGGATGGTCCACGGCTTGCGCTCCGCCTCCCACATCTAGGCATAGATGGTGTCCGGGTCGCCGGGCTTGAACTCGAGATCCACGGCCCCCGTCTGCGCGGACACGAACAGCACCAGCTCCCAGTTCCCGCCGCCGTCGGTCGAGCGATAGACGCCCCGCTCGGGGTTCGCGATGAAGGGATTCCCGATCTGGGCGATCCAGACGCGGTCCGGGTCTTCGGGGTGGATCAGGACGGCGCCGGAACTGCCGGTCTCCTCGAGGCCGAGGTTCCGCCAGGTCTTGCCGGCGTCGTCGGACCGGTAGACCCCCTTCCCGATGATGACGTTGCTGCGCAGGCCGTCCGAGCCGGTGGTCACGTAGACGACGTCCGGGTCGCTCTCGGCCACGCCGATGGCCCCGATGGAGGGGCTCTTGAAATAGCCGTCGGAAATGGGATGCCAGTTGTGCCCGTAGTCGGTGGTCTTCCAGACCCCGCCGCCGGTGGCGCCCATGTAGAACGTTCCCGGCTGGGAGCGGTGTCCAGCCACCGCGGTGACCCGGCC
This sequence comes from uncultured Acidobacteriota bacterium, assembly GCA_964448205.1. GTDB lineage: Bacteria > Acidobacteriota > Vicinamibacteria > Marinacidobacterales > Marinacidobacteraceae > Marinacidobacterium. The sequence continues at coordinate 1,258 of CAYUVU010000014.1, read as the reverse complement.
GCCGCGGGAGGGACCGACCATGCGGTAGCGCATCGCGCCGAGCACGTCGGGATCGGGCTGGGCGGCCGCGGGCGCGGCCATCAGCGCCGCCCCGAACACCGCAAGGAGGAAGGAAGAAAGTCGCCTGCGCATCGCACGTGCCTCCACAAGCTCAGGACCGGAATCGGTTCCGGTCGCCTCGTCCCGCTGCTGCGGGGAACGCGCGATTTTACCGGTGGCGGCCCGGGTTTCGTGCCCCGGTGTTTCGCGTTCCGGATGCGCCCGGATGGCTCCGGCCGGGACTCCGGGGCCGCGCTCTCCCCGTGGGGCCAGCCGCCGCGCCGCCCCGCTTGCCGCCGCGGGGCGGTCCGCCGAGGGCGGGCGCTCCCCGCCGGGGCGCCGGCCGGGCGCCGCCGGTTCGCGGCGGTGGCCGGGACGCGCCGAGTCCGAGAGGCGCGAGCCCCCGCGGAGGGCGGGGACGTCCACGGTCGGCCGGGCGGCCGCGGGGGGTGCGCGCGATGCGGACGGGACGCGGGGTCCGCGCGCGGGCCGGGCGCCGGGACCGGACGGACCGGGGCAACGCCCTCTGGAGCGATGCGCCGAAGGTCCAGCGGCCGAACCGGCCGTCCGCCGGAAGGCCGGGCGCGATCGCGATGAGCGGCGCGAACGTGAACCGGGCGTAACCCTCGGAGGCGAGGTCGAGGATGTCCCCCTTCCAGCGCTCCCAGCCGATCAGGAAGTCCAGGGCGTCCTCGTCGAGGTCCGCGAGGTTGACCTCCAGGACGCGCGCCGCGGGGTCCGCGTCCTGGGCGGAAGCCGCCGGCGCCAGCAGGAGGCCCGCGGCCAGCAAAACGAAACCCCGCATCTCGGTTGAATCGTACGCAATCCACGTGCCGGGCTGGCGTACCGGCTTGGAACGCCGGTCTCCAGACCGGCACGCGCGGCGCTCCGCGCCGCGCACGCCGTAACCCCATCCACCCTCGGGGGGTCGGAACGCCAGGCGCAAGCCGTCTGGGCCGTGAGAGCGGTACTCTTGCCTCCCCCCTCGACGCTCCCCGGAGGCACCCGCATCATGCGAAACCGCGTTCTCGTTCCTTCCGCCAGCCGGATCGCCGCCGCGGTGCACCTCGAGACCGGACGGACCGCCTACCTCCATCCCGACGATCCGTTCCCGATGGCCAGCACCTACAAGGTCCCCATCGCGGTGGAAGTCCTCCGGCGCGTGGACGAGGGCGAGTTCGGGCTCGACCACATGATCGACCTGGAGCTGTCCGACCTC
>CAYUVU010000013.1:0-4478 GCA_964448205.1 uncultured Acidobacteriota bacterium | reverse complement strand
CGCCCCGGAAGGGTCGCCGGCCAGCCCACGATCGACGACCCGCTGGCGCTGTGGTGGTGGAGGACCGCGCGGCTTGCGGACTGCGCCTGGCTGGCGCCGGCGGCGGACCGGCCGCTTCGCGGGGCGTGCGACCATCCGGTCGCCGAAACGGCGGACACGCGCGAGGACGTGGAGAATTGCCGCGCGCGCGTCGAAGCCGCGGGCATGGAGTTCCTCGTGCTGGATCAGACCAGACCCGACATCGGCATGCCCGTGGCGCGGGTCATCGTGCCGGGCATGCGCCATTTCTGGGCGCGGCTCGCGCCCGGACGCCTCTACGACGTGCCGGTCGGCATGGGCCGCCGCGAACATCCGCTGGCCGAAGCCGACCTGAACCCCGCACCGGTGATCGCGTGAGGAGACGGCATGAACATTGACGAGGCGGTCACGGTTACCGAGGAGCGTCTGGCGGCCGAGGGCGGCACCATGGGTGACTTGCTCGGGCATTTCCGAGACCGGGTCTCGCCGGTTCTGATCGGCGATCCGGAATGGGAACTCGTACTGGAGCGCGCCCGGAAGCTCCCCATCACGATGGGCGCCCTTCCGTTCGGCTTCGAGCTGCCCCTGCATGCCCGCCGGCCGAAAGCGGATTTCGGCGTCTCGTTGGCGAGCGGAACCAGATCGGCGGCGTTCTTCGAGGAGCGTGCCCGAGCGGATCCGGCGGACGAGACGGCCCGAGCGATCACGCGGCTGTTCGGCCGGATGGACGCCGACGGATCGCCCCTGCGTGAAATCGTCGGCCGCAAGCTGATGCTGGAATACGACATCGGCCCGGAGCGGGACGGCGGCGGTGCTCTTCCCGGGATGTTCCTCCGGCCCGGCGAGCGCCCGATCGTCGGTGCCCGCGGTCAGGCGCAGGATGTCGGGCTGGTGGTTGACGAGCTGGTTTCCTCGGTGGGCTGGGAGATGACCGAGGCCGGGCGGGCGAACCTCGAACGCGCCTACCTGGCGCAGCCGCAGAACACTCGCATGGATTCGTTCGGCGTGTTTCCGTCCCGCGGGCGGGGCGTCCGGCTGGCCATCATGGGTTTCGAGTCGCAGCAGAGCGTCTGTTCGTATCTCGAGGACACGGGTTGGCCGGGCCGGATCTCCGCCGTCGATTCCGTGATGGCGCGCTTCCGGGAGCGCGCGGACGTCGTCGGGAGCGGGGTGAACATCGACGTTCAGGAAGAGGGCATCGGGCCGGCGCTCGGCCTGACGCTCATCGTCAAACAGCGATACACGAAGGGCTCACGCTACTGGCTGGACGGCCCCACCGATTGGGAACCGTTCCTGGGCGCCCTGGGCCATGAAGACGTCGTGGTCCCGGAGAAGCTCGCGGCGCTCGCCGACTGGGTCTCGAGACCGACGACGCTCTTTGCGAAGTCCGGGCGCTATGTACTGCTCCGCGGCATCCACCACATCAAGCTGGTCCTGCTGGAGAACCAGCTTCGGCGGGCGAAGGCGTACGTGTTCCTGGTGCTTTCCGGAGCCGTCCCGTCCTGAGTTCCGGTTTCCGGCCACGGCAGAACACGGGGCCCGACCGGCCGAACACCGGATCCGGCGGGTATCCGTCCGCGAAAGCGCCGGCAACCGCGGCGCGGCCCGGGAATACGCTCCGCACGCGAGACGCACCAGCCCCCGATCGGGGCGGGAGTCAATGCAACGTACGCGGAGACCACCGGCCCGGATGACTCCGCAAACCGGCTAATTGCCGGCTTCGGGTTCTACCAGCAGCAGCAGAGACCGGCGGAGATCGCTTCGAGTTGCTCCTCGGTGATGTTCGGGTCCGGGGGCAGCGCGAGATGCACGGTCTGCATGTCGCTCTCGTGCACCTGGATGCTCATCGAATCGGGAATCGTGATGCCCAATTCCGCACTGATCGTGCTCTTCGGATCCGCGAGCAGCTGACGCCGGAAATCCGCGTCCACCGCGGACTTCTCAACGATCTGTTGCAACATTTCGTCGCCGTTTCTCATGTCATGTCCTCCTTGGTTTTGCGTCGCGAACAATGCGAACGCCAATGCAACGTGTGGAAAATAGCACCGCCGCCTGACAAGGTCAATTCAATGGACGTGGAATCATGGGGTTGGGTGGCATTCGCTCGCGGGCGGCTGGGTTGGCGGACCTCGGCGCTCACACGACGTTCGCCGCTGGCTGTTACGATCGTGCCGACTTGTTGTGCACACGGCACATACAAGAAAACACCGGGCCAGGGATGGGCGACCGGTACCTGCCAGCGACAAAGAGGGTGATCCAACCGGGAAGCGAATCTCTGCGGAAGATCGCAGTCGTCGGGCGAGGAACCGCAGGGTCGTTGGCGGCCGCCAGCGTGACGCGGTTTCATCCCGACAGCGACCACGAGCTGCACCACATCTATGACTCGCGCATTCCGGTCATCGGGGTCGGTGAAGGCAGTTGGCCCAGACTGGTTGAGCATTTGCAGCAACTGACGGCCCTGCCCCATGAAACCGTTCAGCAGCGCCTGAAGGGAACGCGCAAGTACGGCGTGGCCTTCGAAGGATGGGGCCGGCGTGGTCGGGATTTCACGCACCACTTCATGCCGCGGCATGCCTCCTACGCCTACCACCTGTCCGCAGACCTCATGGCGGACCTGTTGCACGAAAGCACCCGCGCGCGTCACATCGACGCGAAGGTGCTCCGCATCACCCGCGTCGAGGGCGGCGCCCGGGTGGAATTCGAGGGCCGGGCGCCGGAGCGCTACGACCTGGTCTTCGATGCCCGCGGGTTCCCCCGTGAAATCGATCCCGACCAGCACATCGGCATCTCATTCATTCCCACCGACACGGCGGTCATCCGCCGCTGTCCGGCGATCATCGCGGACGCGCCGGACGGTCCGGTTCTGCAGCACACGGTCACCCGGGCGGTGGCGCGCCCGCACGGTTGGATCTTCGTGATCCCGCTCGTGACGCACACGTCCTACGGGTACATCTTCAACCGCGCGGTATCCGGGCTCGCGGACGTCGAATCGGACTTCGATGCGTTCCTCGAAGCGGACGGCGTGGCCGAGTTCGAACAACGCGCCGTCATTCCGTTTCCCAATTTCGTGCACCGTCACATGTACGACGGAGCGGTCGCCCGTATCGGGAACGCCGCGGCCTTCATGGAGCCGCTCGAAGCGACGGCGATCGTATCCGCCCAGTTCCAGATCGGGATGGTGCTGCAGACCCGCCTGAACCGCCCGGCCGAGCACCTCGAGCGCGACGCGCCGGTGGTCAACCGCTTTCTCGTCAGCGACATGCTCTGCTACGGCCTGTTCGTCGGCTGGCACTACTCCTGTGGATCCCGCTACGACAGCGCGTTCTGGCGCTACGCGCGCGACGAGGCCTGGCCGCAGTACCGCAACGCCGCGGCTCCCGAGGCGGTGGGTTGCGCCGCGCTCCCCAAGTTCGAGGAAATGCTGGAACTGGTGAACCAGCCGGTCATCGACAAGGCGGACTGGAATCGGATGTGTGCGGTCCCTCTCACCAGTTACGCCCAGATGTCCCAGGGTCTTGGTTGTTAGCGGCCGGCCCGCGCCGGCGCCCCCACCGGGAACAGTCCCGATAATCGGTTGGTCCAGCACACCCCGCCGGGCATGAAGCGGCGGAACGGCTTGGAACGCCGCCCTCCGGTCGGCACGCGGCGCGCAGTGTGACGGAAGGGCGTAAGGCCCTGGATTCCGTGAGTGCTGTATATTGTGCTGTATGTCCACTACCCGAACCCAGGTCTACCTGACCGAGGCACAGCGTGAACGAATTGACACCCTGACGCAGGCCGAGGGCATCTCCCTGGCGGAAGTCGTCCGGCGCGCGCTCGACGATTATTTCGAGCGGCAGTCGGCGGACGTGGAGGCAGCGCTTTCGGCCACGTTCGGTGCGGCGCCGGAGGCGTCGGCGCCGAGTCGGGACGAGTGGGACCGTGGCTGACGTTCTTGTGGACACCGATGTCTTCATCGACCACCTGCGTGGAGTTCGGCCGCTACGGACGGGTGGCCACCGGCTTCACTATTCGGTGATCACCCGTGCCGAGTTGTTCGCTGGAACTCACGGAGTCCGGGAGGCCGCGGCCTTGCTGGCCCCGCTGGTTGAGGTGCCGGTGGATCGAACGATTGCGGAGCGGGCGGGTCGGATTCGCCGGACGACCGGTATCCGCCTTCCCGACGCTCTGATCGCGGCCACCGCCATGGCTCGTTCGATGATGCTTGCCACCCGGAACCGCAGGGACTTCGATCGCATTCCGGGCCTCGCGCTCTACCTGGACGCCGAAGCCTGACGGGGCGACGCGACCAGCCAACCTGCGCCGCAAGACCGCGGCCGGATCGGAGCGCCGGACCTTCTACCTTTCTGTCAAGGGTGAACAGGCCCATGGGGGGGTCCGGCAGAGAGTGCGTCCGGCGCCGGAGTCAGCCAGTATCACCCCGCCGCCGGGCGCACTGGTCGGGGAGGGCAGTGCGCCGC
>CAYUVU010000012.1:0-5267 GCA_964448205.1 uncultured Acidobacteriota bacterium | reverse complement strand
CGGCGACTCGTCGGCCTGCTCCTCGTCGCATCGATTCCGGCAGCCGTGGTCGGGGTCGCGTTCCAGGACCAGATCCACCACGCCTTCAGCGGCATCGGCTTCGCCGCCGGCGGCCTCGTGCTGACCGGCGCGGTGCTCCTCTATTTCCGGCGGTCCCCCGCGAAGGCCGGCGCGGACGCCACCCCGAGCCGGGCGATCCCGCGGCTCCCGCGCGGTCTCGCCGACGCGCTCTGGATTGGAACCGCGCAGGCCGCGGCCATTTTTCCCGGAGTGTCGCGGTCCGGGCTCACGATCGTCGCGGGCCGTCAGCGCGGCGTCTCGCCCGGCGACGCCGCCCGCTTCAGTTTCCTGCTGTCCGCTCCCGCGATCGCCGGGGCCACCCTGCTCGAGGGCGCTTCGGCCTTCGGCAGCGGAGCACTCGCGGAAGCCGGGAGCGTCGTCGCGCTGGAGTTGACGGTCGGGTTCCTCGCCGCGTTCGTCGCCGGCACGTTCGCGTTGCGCTGGGTTTTCGACTGGCTCGCCCGGGAGCGGTTCCACCAGTTCGGCTGGTACTGCCTCTTGGTCGGAGGAATCGGCATTGGTCTTTCAAGCGCTTAGGACGGCATTCGCCCGGCGGAGAGTCGTCGGCATCGCCCTGCTCGCCCTTGGCGCCCTGATCCTGCTGTCGCTGGTCTCGTATTCGCACTCGGATCCCGTGCTGCTCCTCAAGGCGGGCACCGGCGAGACCGTGACGAACTGGCTGGGCCCGACCGGGGCGTTGCTCGCCGAGGTCATCCTGCAACTCGTCGGCGTCGTCGGTTTCGTGATCCCGCTGGTGCTGTTCCAGGCGGCGCGGCGGCGCCTGCAGCCCGCCCCTCCGGAAGGGGACGACTCCACCGCGGTCCGGGTGCTCATCCTCGCGAGCCTCGCGGTCAGCGCCACCGGCCTCGCCTCGCTCGCGCAGCAGTTCTTCGGCGAGGGGACCGGTGGCGGGTTCGCCTGGGGCGGCGTCGGGGGCTCCCTGCTGGCGACCGCGCTCTCGGGCGCCATGAACCCGCTCGGCGCGGGAGTGGTGCTGGGAGCGATCGGACTGATGGGCTACGCCGCGCTCCAGGAATGGGGGTTCGGCGGACCCGTGCTCAGGGAACACGACGCCAGCCACGGACCCGGGTGGATCCGGCGGCTCTTCCTCCGGCTGCGTCCCACCGGACGTCCGGCGGAGGACCCGGAGGTCATGGACCCGGAGGCCGCGGAAGTCGCGAAGCGGCCCTTCGTGGTGCGCTTCCCGAAGAGGCGCCCGAAACCGGACCCGGAGACGGACCCCGCCAAGGAACCCGTTCCGGTGGCCCGGCCGCCCGCCCGCCCCGACCTGCTGAAGAGGCCGGCCAAACCGGGCGCCCGGCCGGCGCCCGGCGCCTGGAAGCTGCCCTCGCTACAGCTTCTGACGCGCCGCGCCCATCAGCCGGCTCCCGCGAAGCGGGCGCTCGAGGAGCGCCGCCGGGCCCTCGAGGCCGCGTGCCTCGAACACGGGGTGCGGGGCCAGGTGGACCGTATCCAGCCGGGGCCGGTGGTCACGACGTTCGAGTTCCGGCTGGGCGAGGGGGAGACGCTCAAGAAGATCCGGAACCGCCACGAAGAGATCTGCATGGCGCTGCGCGCCCCCGCCATCCGGGTGGAGCGGGTGAAGGGCAAGGGCGTGGTGGGGATCGAAGTGCCGAACGCATCGCCGTCGGTCGTCGGCCTCCGGGAGATCCTCGAGTCGTCCGACTTCCAGGACGAGACCGGCGCGCTTCCCGTCGCGATCGGCCGGCTCGTGGACGGACGGCCCCTGGTCAAGGACCTCGCCGAGATGCCGCACCTGCTCATCGCCGGGGCTACCGGGGCGGGCAAGTCGGTGCAGATCAACACCCTGCTCTGCTCGCTGCTCACGCGGCGCACGCCGGACGAGCTCCGGCTCATCCTGATCGATCCGAAACGGGTGGAACTCCGGCCCTACCGGGGCATCCCGCATTTGCTGACCCCGCTCATCCTCGAACCCGACCAGGCCAAGACGGTGCTGCAGCACGCCTGCCGCGAACTGGACCGGCGCACCCGGATCCTCGAGGAGCACGGGGTGCGGAACATCGACGGATTCAACCGGCTGGTCGAGAAGATGGCCGCGCAGGCGGCGAGAAAGCGACGGAGGAAGAACGAGCCGGAACCCGAGATCCCGTCGCCCCTGCCGAGGCTGGTGATCGTGGTGGACGAGCTGGCCGACCTCTTCATCCACGCCAAGGCGGAGGTGACGCCGGCGATCCAGCGGCTGCTCAGCCTGGGCCGCGCCGAGGGCATCCACCTCGTGCTCGCCACCCAGCGGCCCTCGACCGACATCATCAGCGGCACGCTCAAGGCGAACCTGCCCACCCGCATCGCCTTCCGGGTGGCCAGCTACGTGGACTCGAGGACCATCCTGGACCGGGTGGGCGCCGAAATGCTGCTCGGCAAGGGCGACATGCTGATGATGCGGCCGGGCGCCGACCTGCCCCGGGCGCAGGGGGCCTACGTGGACGAACGGGAGGTCGGCAAGCTCGTCCGGTTCTGGGAGAGCGCGGCGGAACCGGTCTTCGATACGGGGATGCTGGAGGAGGAGCAGCCGCTTCCCTTCGTCGGGCCGGGGAACGGCGCGGTGGCGAAGGCCAACGGCGCCGCCCGGAGCGCGAAGGGCGGGGACTCGCTCCTCCCCCAGGCCCGCGAACTCATCATCCGGGAACAGAAGGCCTCCACGTCGATGCTCCAGACCGAGATGGGCCTCGGCTACCAGCGGGCGCGCCGCATCGTGGCCGAACTCGAACGCCAGGGCGTCGTGGGCCCGGCCCGGGGCGCTCAGCCGCGCGACGTCCTGGTCGCACCACCCTCGTGAGCTTCCCGTGATCGCAGCCCCCCGACTCGGCGCCGCGGCGCTGGCCGCGCTGCTGTGCGCCGGTCCGGCACTGGCCGGCTCCGGCTCCGCCCGCCTGGAAACCGGCGCCCTCAGCGCCAGCGCGAAACAGCTCTACGAGGCGGCGCGGCGGGCCGAGGAGACGCTCCGCGGTTCCGAGACGGCGATGCGCGACAAGGACCGGTGGCAAGCCGTCGCGCGGAAGTACCGGTCGGTGGTCCTCTCGTTTCCCCGGAGCGGCTATTGCGACGACGCCCTCCACTACGAGGGGGGCATCTACCGCGATGCCGCCGAGCGATTCGACGACCGCCGGTTCGCGGTGCGGGCCGCCGACGCCTTTGCGCTCCTGGTCCGCGGGTACCCGGCGAGCCGTTGGGTCCCGAAGGCCCTGTACGAACGGGTACGTCTCCACGCCGGCCGCCTCGACGACGAAGCCGAGGCGCGGCGCGCCCTCGAACGGCTCCGGGAGCGGGCGCCGCGCGCCGCGGAGACCCGGATGGCGGCCGCCGTCCTGGCGAAGCCCGAGACCCCGCCCCGCCCGGCCCCGGCCGGCGCAGCGGAGCGGCCGACCGACGCGACGAAGCGAACCGTCGCGGTCCGGCAGGAAGTGCAGCCTGCCGATCCGCCGACGACGGTGCGGAACATCCGCCACTGGGTCGGGGATTCGCACACCCGGGTGGTGATCGACCTGAGCGGCCCGACGCCGCACACCGAGGGCAGGCTCACCGGCCCGGACCGCGTGTTCTTCGATCTCCACGGGGCGACGCCGGACGACGGACTCGAACGCCGGGCGTTCCCGATCGAAGGCTCGCACCTCCGGCGCATCCGGCTCGGCGTTCCCGAAGAGAAGGTCACCCGGGTGGTGCTCGACTTCTCGAGCATCCGCGAGGTCAGCGTGTTCGCCCTTCCCGACCCCTACCGGCTGGTGGTGGATATCCACGGGGCGCCCCCCGTGCGGGTCGCGGACAGCTCCGAAGAAGAAGCAGCGACGCAAGCCGACGATGCCCCGGCCGGGACGGCCCGGAGCGCCGCCGCCGAGACTCCGGAGACCGGGGACGAGGCCTCACCCTCCCTGCCGCGCCCGACCGAGGGAGGCTACTCGCTGGCGCGGCAACTGGGGGCCGGCGTGCACCGCATCGTCATCGACGCGGGCCACGGCGGCAAGGACCCGGGCACGAGCGCCGGCAGTCTGCGCGAAAAGGACATCGCGCTCGATATCGCGAAGCGGGTCCGCGACGACCTCGAGGAGCGCGGGTTCGAAGTGATCATGACGCGCGACAAGGACGTGTTCATACCCCTGGAGCAGCGCGCCTTCATCGCCAACAGCCGCGACGCGGACCTCTTCGTGTCCATCCACGTGAACGCCGCCCGGAACCGGAGCGCCCGGGGCCTCGAGACCTTCTACCTGAACCTGGCCACCTCGGCGGACGCGGCGGAGGTGGCCGCCCGGGAGAACGCGTCCACCGGCATGGTGCGGATGGCCGATGTCCGCAAGCTGGTGGACCAGATCGTCAATCACAGCCGGAAAGAGGAATCCCGCGAACTCGCGACAACGATGCAGGCGGCGATGACCAGCAGCATTCTGGGCCGGGAGGAACATCCCCTGAACCGGGGCGTGAAGACGGCGGGATTCCACGTGCTGCTCGGCGCCCAGATGCCCGCCGTGCTCGTCGAAGTGGGTTTCGTCAGCAACCGGGAGGAAGCGCGGCAGCTCCGCAGCTCCTCCCACCGGAACAAGCTCGCGTCCGCCATCGCCGACGGCGTGGACCGCTACGCGGCGACGCTCGGCCAGGTCGTCCGGACCACGGCCACCCAGAACGAGCGGTAGGGCGCGCCGGGCGGCGGGGGCGCAGGGCTCCCATGCCCGGGAGGCGCGTAACGGCTTGGAACGCCGGCCGGTTACCGGCCGGCGTTCCAAGCCGTGTGTGTCATCTTCGCTGTTGAGCTCCACGCCGAGGCGGGAACCACCTTTCTGTGTGGGGTTACGACGTGCGCGGCGCGGAGCACCGCGCGTGCCGGCCTGGAGACCGGCGTTCCAAGCCGTACGGGTTAATTCCGCTGTTGAGCTCCACGTCGAGATGCGAGCCACCTTTCTGTGTGGGGGTAGGACGTGGGGGGTGCGGAGCCCCGCGCGTGCCGGCTGAAGCCGGCGTTCCAAGCCGGGTGCGCCGCAAAAGAAACAAAAATGGCGGCGAGCCTTGGGCTCGGCGCCGGCCTGACCGGGGGGAATGTGTGAAAGGGGGTCGGCCACCGTCACATCCGTAACCCGTTGACTTCCCTGCGTTTACCGGATTCGATCCGCTCGTCTGGCCCCCAGCGAGGCCCCCCGTGCGGACGGGGTCTTGCGGTCAGTTCTGGGCCTGCGCGGGAA
>CAYUVU010000011.1:0-6347 GCA_964448205.1 uncultured Acidobacteriota bacterium | reverse complement strand
ATGCGCTCGGACTCGATATCGCTGGGAGCGACCTCCTCAGCGAGCGCCGTTTTGTTGGACATCAGGCCATTCTTCAGGAGGCGATTCTGTGGGACGAGAGCCGCCTCATGGTTCGGGCAGGGGGACGGCCAGACTTTGTTTTGGGAAATCCAGGGGAGGCTCCCGGAATCCAGGCAGCCAAAGGATGTTGCGCTCCAGAGCGTTGCCGCATCCGCACGCGCTCCGGACGGTTGCCAGTGTACTTCAATCTCGTGGATTTCCGGTGTCGGCGACGACCGCGAAATCGCCGGGAGCACTAGACTTCCGTGTCCCACGGCGCTCCGAACGACTGATTCGGAGCGCGGCGCCGGCCGCTCCGCCGTGCGGACAAGAGCCAATGCGACCCACCTGGCAGGGCAACCTGAAGCTTGCCCTCGTGCTCGTTCCGGTACGGGCTTACCCGGCAGCCCGCGAGAAAAGGGTGGCAATGAACCAGTTGCACAAGGAGTGCAAGGCCCGGGTCCGCCTGCAGCGACGCTGCACGGCGTGTGAAGCGGATCTCGAACGGGACGAGATCGTCCGCGGTTACGAGCTCGCGAAGGAGCAGTACGTGCTGATCCAGGAAGAGGATCTCGCCACCCTGCAACTCCCTTCGCTGCGGACGCTGGACATCGTCCAGTTCGTGGAGGAATCCGAGATCAATCCGCTGTACTACCACGGCTCCTACTACCTGGCCCCGGCCGGCGAAGTCGCCGCCGGACCGTTCCACACCATCCTCAAGGCGATGCAGGCCTCGAAGCGGGTGGCCATTGCCCAGGTGGTGCTGGGCGGCAAGGAGAAGGTGGTGGCGATCCGTCCGTCCGACGACGTCTTCCTGATGTCGTTTCTCCACTACCAGGACGAGGTCCGGAAGGTGTCGGACATCGACGACCTGCCGGCGGCGCGCGAACCGAACGCCGCCGAAACCGCCATGGCCCGGCAACTGCTCGACTCCTATGCCCGCCCCTTCGACCTGACCGATTTCGAGGACAGCTATCGGAAGCGCTTCCTCGAGATCGTGGCGGCGAAGAGCCGCGGCGAGGAACTGGTCACCGCTCCCAGCGTCGAACCGCGCCGGGTGATCAACCTCATGGACGCGCTCAAATCGAGCCTCGCCCGGATCGAGGCCGAGGAACTCGGCGATCCGGATCCGGCGTCCGGCGAGGAGCGGCGGGCAAGCTGACCGGCTCGCGTCGGACTGAACCGGTTCCCCCGCCTTCGGCGGACGCGGAACCGAAGCTCCCTCCAGAGTGGCTCGCGCGCGGGGTGAAACCCATGCTCGCCGGCACCGGGCGCCCGTTCGACTCGGCGGATCATCTGTTCGACGCCAAGTGGGACGGCCTTCGCTCGATCGCCTTCTTCGGGCCGGCGGTCCGGCTCCAGGCGCGCAGTCTCCGCGACCAGACCCCGCACTTCCCGGAACTCGCGGCGGCCTTGGCCGCACTCCCCGGGTCCGGGGTCCTCGACGGAGAAATCGTCGTCATGGACGGCGATCGCTCGAGCTTTCCGCTGGTCATGGAACGCAACCGGCTGCGCTCGGAGACCGCAGTCCGGCGCGGCGCGGCGGAGACGCCCGCGTGGTTCGTCGCCTTCGATCTGCTCCATCGCGACGGCGCCCGCTTGACCGCGGCCCCGCTGGTCGAACGGCGGCGCGCGCTGGGCGCGCTCCTTCCCGACGCCGGGGGACGGATCTTCGCCAACCCCCTGGTCGTCGGCGAGGGCTTGCGCTTCTTCGCCGCGATGCGCGAGCGCAACATGGAGGGGATGGTCGCGAAGCGGCTCCAGAGCCCCTATCGAATCGGCGAGCGCAGCGACGACTGGCTGAAGATCAAGGTGCGCCCCCGGCTGAGCTGCGTGGTCTTCGGGACCCTGCACCGGAACCCGGACGGACCGGTGCGTTCGCTGGTGGTGGGAGCCTACGGGCCGGACGGACCGGTCTGGCTCGGGAACGTGGGGAGCGGGCTCGACGACGAGACCCGTACCCAGTTGACCGAGCAGCTCCGGAGCCTCGAGAGCCCCGCCCCGCCCGGCTTCGGGGCGACCGGAGACGGTCACATGCGCTACGTGAGGCCGCTCCTCGTGGCCACGGTCGAGTACCTGGAACTGACGCCCTCCGGCCACCTGCGCCATCCCGCGTTCGTGGGATTCGAAGACCGGGACCCGCGCGGTTGCAGGATCCCGGCGGTCAGAGCACGTCCAGCAGGTCCCGGATAAGGCGGGCGGTCAGGCCCCAGATGTCGTAGTCCCGGTACCGGTACCGGAAGACGACCCGGGAGATGACCGCCGAACCGTCCCCGAGCCGCCTGCCCCGCTGAACCTCGGTGGTCTCGCGGTCCGGGAGCCGCAACGTCCGGAGCGGCACCTCGAAGATCTCGTCCACTTCGGGCCCGGCTCGCAGGACCGCCGACGACGGAATGAGTCCCACGAAGGGGACCAGCCGGAACCCCTGCACCGTGAGGCGATCGTCGAGTTGGCCCAACACCCGCACCCCGGCCGGGTCGAGTCCGATTTCCTCGCGTCCCTCCCGCAGGGCGGCGGCCAGTTCGGATGGATCCTCGGGATCGATCATGCCGCCGGGAAACGCGATGTCTCCCGGTTGGCGGCGGAAGTCCGAGGCGCGGCGGGTCAGGACGACCTCGTAGCCGCCGTCCCGCTGGACCAGCGGGACGAGCACCGCCGCCCCGCGAAGCGCTCCGTCGAGGCGCCGCGGAGCCCGCTGCGCCAGACGGGAGGCGATCCGGTCCGGGAGTGATTCGACTTCGGGCTGGAGGGGCAAGCTGGGGTGTCGGTCAATATACTCGCGGCGTGTCCGGGCGGTTTCTGGCGAAGGCGATCGTCGTCGCCGGGGTCCTGCTCGCCGGACGGACCGCGCTCGCCCAGCCCGTGATCCAGGTCGGGTCGGGGGGAGAGTCGGGGGGCGCGCGGGAAGGATGGGTCCTCGGCGCCGGTTACAACTTCGACTTCCCGGTGCTTCCCTTCGAGATCGGGGGCCTGGTCCAGGGCGGCACCGGCATCGAAGCCGAGGGTGGAGATACGGAGTACCCCCTGCGGGCGTTCCTCACCGCCAGAATGGGGATCCTGCCCCTGCCCGGTTTCAGCGTCTACCTGGGCGGCGGGGCGGGAATGGCGACCCGCCTGGGCGGTGAGGCCGAGTCGGCGACGGTGCCCGCGGGGATGGCCTTCGGGGGTTTCGAGGTCGGCAGGGTCCATCTGGAAGTCCAGTTCCAGCGGGAGTTCCACGAAGAACCCGTGAACCGGTGGGTCACGGCCGTCGGGGTCACGTTCTGAGCGAATCCGTCACGTTCTCCGCGCCGACGCGGATCGACCTGGCGGGCGGCACGCTCGACATCTGGCCGGTCGGCCTGCTCGTTCCCCGCGCCGCCACGGTGAACGCCGCCATCAACCTCCGGGCGCGTGCGACCGTCTCTCCGGGACCCCGGTTCCGGGTGGTGAATCGGCAGCGCGGCCTCGACCTCTCCTCCACCTCGCCCGAAGCGTTCCTCCGTCATCCTTTCGCGGCCCTCCCCGGCCGGCTCCTCGAGTACTTCAGCCCCGCGGATCCCGTGGAGATCCGATTCGAGACCGCGGCTCCACCGGGCTCGGGCCTCGGGGGATCGTCCTCGCTCGGCATGGCGATCGCCGGGGCGCTGAACGAGTTGACGGGCGCCGGCTGGACGATCCGGCAACTCGTGCGGATCGTGATGGACACCGAAGTACGGATCCTGAGGACCGCGACGGGATCCCAGGACCAGTTCGCGGCCGCCCTCGGCGGCACGCGGGTGCATCACTGGGTGAGCCCGGAGCCCCGGTCGGAGCCGCTGCCCTGGGTGGAGGACGGCGCCGACCCCCTCGAGGAGCGGCTCGTCCTCGTGTACACGGGGGAGGCGCATTCGTCCGCGGACCCCAACGGAAGCGTGCTCGAACGGATCTTCGCCGGGGAGCCGTCCGCCGTCCGGGGCATCGAGGCGATCGCGGAAGCGGCCTACGGGATGCGGGACGCACTGCTCGAACGGGACTGGGACGGGGTCTCGGAAACGCTCGACCTCGAGTGGCGAGCCCGGCGAGCGCTTTCGGAAGTGGTCACCACCACCACCATCGAGCGTCTGGGCGATGCGATGCGGCACGCCGGGGCGCGGGCGGTCAAGGCGTGCGGCGCCGGAGGCGGCGGAACCATGATCGCCATCGCGCCTCCCGAAAAACGGCGCGCGGTGGTGGCGGCCGCGCGCGGCGCCGGCGGTCAGGTCCTCGAGGCAGCCAGCGATGCCGTGGGGCTCCGCGAAGAGCCGCCGTGACGGAGGCGACGGAACGCGCCGTCTGCAGCCTGGCCAGGCTGAAGGCGGAATCCGCGATCGCCGTGGATGTCGGCGACCAGCGGCTCGCGGTCTTCTGGTACGAGAACCGGGTCTATGCCCTGAACGAGACCTGCCCCCACCGCGGCGGCCCGCTGCACCTCGGCCGCCTCCGGCACGGGATCGTGATCTGCCCGTGGCACCTGTGGCAGTTCGATCTCGTCACCGGCTGCTCGCCGGTGAACCCCAACTCCCGGGTCCCCGTCTATCCGGCGCGGGTCGAGAACGGCATGGTTCTCGTCAGCGTTCCTTAACGCCGACCCGCGGCCCGGAGCAGTTCCTCGTAGCGCTCCGGTGGGAGTTCCGAACCGAAGCGCCGTCCGTGTTTGGGCTCGTGGAAGTCCGATCCCCCGCTCACCATGAGGCCAAGCGAGTCCGCGACGCTCAGATAGTGCTCGCGCTCGTCCGTGTCCTGCTCGACGTGGTAGGCCTCGAGCGCGCGGACCCCGGTCTCCCGGAGGAGTGAGGGAAGTGCGGACTGATCCCGAAGGTACTTGGGGTGGGCGACGGAGCTGATTCCTCCCGCCGCGTGCAGCATCTTCGCGGCTTCGTCAACGCCGATCTTCCAGCCATACCGGACATGTCCGGCTTTCCCATCGCCGAGGTACCTGTCGAAGGCCTCCGCCCGGTCCCGGACGGCCCCCTTGTGGACCAGCGCATCCGCGACGTGCGGACGCCCGAGGGAGCGGCCGGTGGACATCGCGGCGACCTCCTCGAAGCGGAGCGATACCCCGGCCGCCGTGAGCTGCCGGCACGTCTCGGAGATCCGCTGCCGGCGGCGCTCGGAAACCTCGTCGAAGAGCGCGGTGAGCGCCCGGTCCTCGGCATCCACGAAGAGGCCCAGCAGATGGACCGATTCGCGTCCCCAGGCGCAACTCACCTCGACTCCGGCAACCAGCTCGATCCCGCATTCGGCAGCCGCCACGCGGGCCTCCGGGATTCCCGTCAGGGTGTCGTGGTCCGTCAGCGCCAGGACCGTCACTCCGTCGCGCGCCGCGGCCTCGACGGCTGCCCGGGGGGAGAGCACTCCATCCGATTCGGTGGAGTGGGAGTGCAGATCGATATTCGGCGTGCGGCCGGTAGCGGCGGTCATTGAAGGGCGGGAGTCTAATCGGCGGCAGGAACCCGCGGGCCGCTAGAATCTTCATGCTTCGTCCGCCCCGTCCGGGGCGGGAATCAGCAAAGGAGCGAACCCCATGCTCAGCTTGACCGATGTCGCCGCCACCAAGGTCGGGGAGTTCCTCGCAAAGCACAACCGTCCGAACGCCCTGCTCCGGGTTCGCGTGGTGGGCGGCGGGTGCTCCGGCTTTCAGTATCAGCTTGCCCTGGACGACGAATCCCGCGCCGGAGACCAGGTGATCGAGAAGAACGGCGTCAAGATGCTGATCGACGAGCGCAGCCTGCCCTACCTGGACGGGACCGAAATCGACTACGTCGAGGACATCATGGGAGCGGGATTCCGCTTCAACAACCCGAACGCCGTCTCGAGTTGCGGCTGCGGGGAGTCCTTCCAGGTCTGACGGGAAGAAACTGACGAGGCAGGTCTGACGACGGTCCGGCAGGCAAGCTGAGCGCCTGCGACCAACCGGCTCGGGACCGCCACCGGCTGCCAGGATGACACCCTGCTCCTCCGCTTCCTGAGCGTCCGGCCGTGATCGGCGCCACAGTCGCCGTTCTGACCGCCCGCCTGGCGGCGGGGAGCCTGCTGGCCGCCGGAATCATCCACGGCGTCCACCGCGTGCCGGAGGGTTATCTCCGCCTCGTGGCGCGGGGCGCGGCGGCGGCGATGGCGCTTGGACTCCTCGCGGGACGGAGCCGTCCGGAAGCCCCTTTCTGGGCGCTGCTGCTGGCCGGAGCCATCTTCCTGGCCTTTGCCGTCCCGCGCTTCGGCGGCCGGCCCCGGGCGCTCGCCGCCGGCATGGCCGGGATCGGCCTCCTCGGCGCCCTGCTGCCGCCTCTCACGGCCCCGGAGCTGCCGGG
>CAYUVU010000010.1:0-7699 GCA_964448205.1 uncultured Acidobacteriota bacterium | reverse complement strand
ATCTGGGCAACTTCGCGGCGCTGGACCAGGGCTCACCCATGGCCCGCGCCCTCGGCCCCGCAGGCGCGCTGGAGGTCACCGCGAAGCTCGCGGGAGTACTGGCGCGGACGGAGCAGTGGGTCGTCCGCCACTTGCCGGACCTGAGCTTCCGGCAGGAAGAAGAAGCCGAAGGCAAGAACTGACGGCCGGCGGCGGGCCCCTCCGAGAGGGCTCCACCCGCGCGGCTACAATGGCCAACGCGTGCCTGGGAAGGGAAAGAGCCGGAACGGCGGCCCCGCCGACAGCCTGAGTTGCTCGTTCTGCAACAAACAGCAGGGCTCGGTCGGCAAGCTGATCGCCGGACCCGACCGCATCTTCATCTGCGACGAGTGCGTGGCGATCTGCAACGACATCATCGCGGACAAGGGCAAGGCATCGGCGCCGGGGCCGGACAACAAGCACGACCTCACGCCGAGCGAGATCAAGAGCCGGCTCGACGAGTACGTGATCGGCCAGGAGGAGGCGAAGAAGAAGCTCGCGGTCGCCGTCTACAACCACTACAAGCGGATTCGCCTCACCCGGAACACCGCGCAGCAGTCGGAATCCGTCGAGCTGAGCAAGAGCAACGTGCTGCTGCTTGGGGAGACCGGGACCGGCAAGACGCTACTGGCGCAGACGCTCGCCCGCATTCTGGAGGTTCCGTTCACGATCGTGGACGCCACCACCCTCACCGAGGCGGGTTATGTCGGTGAAGACGTGGAGAACATCATCCTGAAGCTGCTCCAGGCGGCGGACGGCGACATCGCGCGCGCCCAGGAGGGCATCATCTATGTGGATGAGATCGACAAGGTCTGCCGCAAGGACGAAAACCCCTCCATCACCCGCGACGTTTCCGGAGAAGGCGTTCAGCAGGCTCTCCTGAAGATCGTCGAAGGCACGCTCGCGAGCGTTCCCCCCCAGGGGGGACGCAAACATCCGCACCAGGAGTTCCACCAGGTGGACACGACCAACATCCTGTTCATCTGCGGCGGCGCCTTTGTCGGTCTGGAATCGATCATCGAGCGCCGCGTCGGAACCAAGGCCCTCGGTTTCGCCGCCGACGTGCCGGAGAGCGCCAAGGCGCGGCGGGAGGCCACCCTCGACCAGCAGCAGCCCACCGATCTGATCCGCTACGGACTGATCCCCGAGTTCGTCGGCCGGCTGCCGGTGGTCGCAACCCTTCACAGTCTCGGCAAGCCGGAACTGATCCGGATCATGACCGAGCCCAGGAACGCCATCGTGAAGCAGTACCAGACACTGCTCGGCGACGAAGGCGTCGAGTTGACCTTCACCGCCGAGGCGCTGGACGCCGTTGCGGCGCAGGCCGCCCGGCGTGACCTCGGCGCCCGGGGCCTCAGAATGATCATCGAGAACCTGATGCTGGATCTCATGTATGACCTCCCCTCCCGGAAACAGGTGCGCGAGGTCGTGATCACCAGGGAGTTCGTCACCGGACAGGCCGATCCGGTAACCGTTCTTTCCCAGAAGGCCGGCTAGTCCGGTCTCGGGTCCGTCCGGACCCCTTCGCCAATCCTGACCCATGCCAAAAGCGCCCCGCGACCGCGCCCTGTTCGTGACGAGCGCCGTTACCAGGGCGGGCTTTCCGTCCACCGCCCTTCCCGAGGTGGCGTTCGTGGGCAGGTCGAACGTCGGGAAGTCGAGCCTTCTCAACCGGCTGGCGGGACAACGGGGCCTGGCCCACGTTTCCCGGACGCCCGGACGGACGCGGATGGTCAACTTCTTCGAAGTTCCCGGACGCTACCGGCTCGTGGACCTTCCCGGTTACGGCTATGCCCGGGCGCCGGAGGCGCTGCGCCGAGGGTGGGAGGACCTCGTGCTCGCCTATCTGACCGGGCGGGAGAGTCTGGTGCTGAACCTGCTGCTGGTCGATGCGCGGCGCGATCCGCTCGCGAACGACCTGAAGGCACTGGCGCTGCTCAACTCCAGCGGACGGCCGGTGGCCGTGGTGGCGACCAAGATGGACAAGCTGAAGAGTTCCCAGGCGGCATCGAGGCTACGGCAGCTTGCCCAGGCGTTCGGCAGTGACGGAGAAGTTCCGGTGATTCCCTGCTCGACGCTGGCCAGCGGCAAACGGCCGCGCGACCCCGGCCGGGAAGGCGTCGGCAAGGTTCGCCAGTTGATCGCCGAGAGGGTGGAGGCATGGCGCTGAGTTCCGGCGCCGGGACGATCCGGCGCCGTTCCCGCAAGGTGTTCCGGGCCGGCCCCCGGGTCCTCGAGAAGGCGCCGCCCCCGTCCGGGCCAGTGCTCTACACCGCGGAACTCGCCCGCATGAGCCCTCCGGATCTGCAGCAGGTCGCAGCGGACCTGGGGATCGACACCCCCGACGCGCTGACCCGGCAGGACCTCCTCTACCGGGTGCTCGGGGCGCACACAAGCCAGGGAGGGCGGGTCGTGGCCCAGGGCACCCTGCACCGTCTGGTGGAGGGGTTCGGGTTCCTCCGCTCGCCCATCAATTCCTATCTTCCCGGCCCCAACGACGTCTACGTCTCGCCCACCCAGATTCGGCGCTTCAACCTCAGGAACGGCGACATGCTGCTCGGCGACATCCGCCGGCCGCGCCGCGGGGAGCGCTATTTCGGACTGCGCGACCTCGAGATGGTGAACGGGGAGCCGGCCGTGGAGAACCCGGAGCGTCCCGAGTTCGAGTCCCTCACTCCGCTCCATCCGGACCACATGATCCGGCTCGAGAACGACTCGGGAGACCTGGCGGCGCGGGTCGTGGATCTGGTGGCGCCCATCGGGGCGGGCCAGCGCGGGCTCATCGTGGCGCCGCCGCGGGCCGGCAAGACCGTTCTGCTGCAATCGATCGCGAACGGCATCCAGAAGAACCACCCGGACGTCGAGTTGCTGGTCCTCCTCGTGGACGAACGGCCGGAGGAAGTCTCCGACATGGTCAACAACGTCCGCGGGGAAATCCTGAGTTCGACCTTCGACGAGCGCGGAATCCGCCACATCCAGGTGGCCGAAGCGGCGCTCGACCGGGCCAGACGCCGCGTCGAACTGGGCAAGGACGTCGTCATCCTGCTCGACTCCCTGACCCGCCTGGCCCGCGCCTACAACCACACCAAGGCCTCCGCGCAGGGCCGGCTGCTCTCCGGAGGCATGGACGCGACCGCCATCCAGTACCCGAAGAAGTTCTTCGGCGCCGCCCGAAACATCGAAGACGGAGGTTCCCTGACCATCCTGGCCACCGCGCTGGTGGACACCGGCAGCCGGCTCGACGATCTCGTCTACGAGGAGTTCAAGGGCACCGGGAACATGGAGATCCATCTCGATCAGCGTCTTCTGGAGCAGCGTCTCTTCCCGGCGATCGACCTTCACCAGAGCGGCACGCGGCGGGAGGAACTGCTGCTTTCTCCCGAAGAGCTGCAGCGGATGGTCGTGCTCCGGCGGGTGCTCGCCTCGCTGGACGCGGTCGAGGCCATGGCGCTCGTGATCGAGAAGATGGGACAGACAGCGTCGAACGCGGAATTCCTGCAGGCGATGACGAACTCCGATTGACGCGGCTCCGCCGCACTCTCCCGGAGCCGGTGCTAATATCCGCGCCCCTCGAATGCGCCCCGACATCCACCCCGACTACGCGGACATCACGGTGACCTGTGCCTGCGGCAACAGTTTCGTGACCCGGTCCACGCGGGGCAGCGATCTGCGGCTTGAGATCTGTTCCGCCTGCCATCCGTTCTTCACCGGGAAGCACCGGATCGTGGACTCGACCGGACGGGTGGAACGATTCCGCCAGAAGTACGGCGAGGTTCGGTCGCGGCGGGCGGCGCAGGCGAGCGCCACGCAGTAGAACCCCTGCCGGACAGAGGTCCGCGGCCGGTCCGGGTTCCGGGTCCGAGCGGCCTGTCCGTTCTCGGACCACTGCGCAATTCGGTCGGACACCCGACCCGCCCGTGGACCGCTACCATGATGCCCTTGCCCTGCCGGGCGCGGGCCACAACAGGGGGAGCTCCATTCCCCCGAAGCACACCGCCAACCGGGAACCGCCATGACCACCAAGACCGCGACCGCAAACACCGGCGCGGGAATCGAAACCGCCCTCGCCGCCGCCGAGGAGCGCTACCGCGAGGTTACGGCGCGGCTCGCAAGCCCCGGCGTTCACGCCGACCCGGCGGAGCTCCGCCGTCTTTCGTCGGCGCACGCCGAGCTGGAGCCGCTGATGGACGCCGGGGGACGTCATCGGCAACTCGGGGAACGGCTCGCGGAAGCGATCGAAATGGAGAGCGACCCGGACCCCGAAGTGGCCGAACTGGCCGCCGAGGAAGCCGCCGAGATGCGCGCCGAACTCGAACTGGTCACCGACGAGATCCGGCGCCGGCTGATCCCCAGGGATCCGAACGACGACCGCAACGTGCTGCTCGAGGTGAGGGCCGGGACCGGCGGTGAGGAAGCGGCTCTCTTCGCCCGCGAGGTCTTTCGGATGTACGAGCAGTACGCGCGGTCCAACGGGTTCCGGGTGGACGTGGTCTCCAGCCAGGAATCCCCGGTCGGGGGCATCAAGGAAATCGTCTCGGTGATCGAGGGCAAGGGCGCCTTCAACCGGCTGAAGTTCGAGAGCGGGGTGCACCGCGTGCAGCGGGTGCCGGCGACCGAGGCGTCCGGGCGCATCCACACCTCCGCGGTCACGGTGGCCGTGCTCCCGGAGGCCGAGGACGTCGAGATCCAGATCGACCCCAAGGATCTGCGCGTGGATACGTTCTGTTCCTCGGGCCCCGGCGGCCAGAGCGTGAACACCACCTATTCGGCGGTGCGCATCACCCACCTTCCCTCCGGACTGGTGGTGAGCTGCCAGGACGAGAAATCGCAGATCAAGAACAAGGCGAAGGCTCTGCGCGTGCTGAAATCCCGACTGCTCGAACTGGCCCGGCAGGAGCAGCAGGCGCAGGTGGCCGAGGCGCGGCGCGGACAGGTGGGCCGCGGCGACCGCAGCGAGAAGATCCGGACCTACAACTTCAAGGAGAACCGGATCACCGACCACCGGATCGCGCTCACTTTGCACTCCCTCCCGAACGTCCTGGGGGGCGAGCTCGATCCGCTGATCGAGCCGCTCCACGCCCAGGAGCAGTCGGAGCGCCTGAAGGCCCTCAACCTCTGAGCGAACCGACGGTCCAGGCCGCGCTCCGTCACGGTGCGGAGCGGCTCGCCGCCGCCGGCGTAGCGTCGCCGGAGTTCGACGCCGGCCTGCTGCTGCGGGCCGCCGCCCGGTGGTCCGCCGCCGAGTTGATCGCGTGGGCCGGGGACCGGCTCGCCCCGGCGGTGCGGGCTTCGTTCGACGTCCTGATCGCCGAGCGGGCGACCCGGCGGCCGCTCCAGCACCTGGTGGGCGAGGTGGAGTTCTTCGGCCTGACCCTGACGGTCGGTCCCGAGGCGCTCATTCCCCGCCCCGAGACCGAGACCCTCGTGGAGGCCACGTTGGCCCGGTTTTTGAAGACGAGCCCGACCCCTCTCCGCATCGCCGATGTTGGTTGCGGATCCGGGGCTGTCGCACTGGCTCTCGCGTCCCGGCTGCCGGCGGCCTGCGTCTTCGCCATCGACAACGCTCCCGGGGCGCTCGAGCTGGCCGCCGCCAATCTCCGCAGGTGCAACCTGGGATCCCGAGTCCGGCTGGTGCGCGGCGACTTGCTGGCGGACTTCGACCCCGGAACTCTGGACGGGGTCGTCGCCAACCTGCCCTACATCCCCGACGCGGAGATCGAACGGCTCGAACCGGAGGTCCGCGACCACGAGCCCCGGGAGGCTCTCGCCGGGGGTCCGGACGGCCTGGATCCGCTCCGCCGGCTGGCGCCCATGGCGGCGCGGGCCGTCCGCCCCGACGGCCGGGTTCTGGTCGAGATCGGAGCCGGCCAGCAGGGCGCCGCGACCGGGGTCCTGACGGACGCGGGATTCGGTCCCGTCGAGTCCATTCCCGACCTGCAGGGCATTCCCCGGGTCCTGGCGGCCTCGCTACGCGCCTGACCGGATCCGCGGCTCGGAGCGGATAGGATCGAACCGTGATCTACGTCGTCACCGTTCTCGGCTACCTGGGGCTCCTGGTGTTCATCGCCCTCCGCCGGGCGCGGAAGGTGTCCACCCAGGACGACTTCATGGTCGCGGGGCGGTCGGTCCCGTGGCAGATCCTGGTCGGGACCCTGATCTGCACCTGGATCGGCTCCGGGAGTCTCTTCGGCGGCGCCGGCCGGGCCTTTCGCGAGGGGTTCTCCGCGCTCTGGATGAGCGCCGGCGCCTGGGTCGGCATCGTGGTGGTCTTCTTCCTCGCCGCCAAGGTGCGGCGGATCGCGGAGTACACCGTTCCCGACCTGCTGGAGCGGCGCTATCACCCGGCAGCGCGGCTCCTCGGGACGACGGCGATCGCGATCGCCTATCTCACCATCGCCGGCTACCAGTTCGTGGGGGGCGGACGGCTGCTGGCCATCCTGTTCCCGGGGCTCGACCCCGACGCGGGCATGACCATCGTCGCGGTGCTGGTGACCGTGTTCGCGGTGAGCGCCGGCATGCTTTCGGTGATCAGCCTGGACGTGGTGAACGGCATCATCATCATCGTCAGCATCCTGATCGCGGCGCCGCTCGCCTTCACCGGGGCCGGAGGGGTCGAGGGACTGACCAGCGTCCTCCCGGAGACCCACTTCACGGTCACGGGCCGGCTCGGCCTCTCGGCGGCGATCGGGCTCTTCCTGCCCACCATGCTGCTCCTGCTGGGCGAGAGCGGCATGTACCAGAAGTTCTACGCCGCCCGCTCCGGGGCCGCGGCCCGGAAGGCGGTGCTCGGGATGATCGTGGGGGTGATCCTGATCGAGGTCCTGATCGTCGCCACCGCGGTCTTCGCCGCCGCGGGTTACTGGGACGATCCCGCCTTCCGGACCGCGGGGGGATTCGACGCCCGGGCCACCGAGACGGTGCTCCTCGAATTCGCCCGGCACCAGCTCCCGGCGTTCGCGGGGTGCCTCCTGCTGGCCGGCGCGGTGGCCATCATCTTCTCCACCGCCACCACGTTCCTGCTGGTCCCCTCCACCGGGATGGCGCGGGACATCTACCAGCGCTTCATCCGTCCGGACGCCGACTCCGGGACGGTGATCCGCTTCCAGCGCTTCGCGATGGTGGGCCTCTCGGCTCTGGCTCTCATCATCACCACCCGTTTCGAGAGCATCCTGGACATGGCGCTCTACGCCTACACCATGGTGGGTGCGGCGGTGACCCCCGCCCTGCTGGCGGCGTTCCTGTGGCGGCGGGCGAGCCCGATCGGGGGCGTCATTTCCATCTCCGCCGGGATCGTGACCACCCTGATCTTCGGAGTCCTGAACTCCGCCGGGTTCGAGCGGGTCTGGTTCCTCCCGACCGACTACGACTACGTGATCTATCCGGCAGCGGTCGCTTCGGTTTCCGGGCTGGTCATCGGCAGCCTGCTCACGGCGCCGGCGCGTCCCGAACAGGTGGAGCCGTTCACGGGAGGCGGGAACTCCGATGCCTGAAGCTGAGGTCGGCATCGTCCGCCGGGGGCCCGCCGCCCGGGTCGAGATGCGTTGGCCCGAGAAACGGAACGCTCTCTCGGTGGCCATGATGGACCGGCTGGCGGGCGCGCTCCGCGAAGGGGCCGGCGAGGAGGGCGCCCGGGCCATCGTGCTGGCAGGCGCCGGGCCGGCTTTTTCCGCGGGCCACTACC
>CAYUVU010000009.1:0-15103 GCA_964448205.1 uncultured Acidobacteriota bacterium | reverse complement strand
GGCGTCAGGAGCAGGATTCGGAGCACGGAGCAATCGTACTCACGGAAGTGACGCAGGCGGGCGGCGCCATCCGGACGAGCAGCCCTGCGCCACCTGCGGGCCTGCGGCCCGCGTGCCGGCTGAAGCCGGCGTTCCAAGCCGTGGGTGTCGCCTCTGCTCTTGAGCCTTACGCCGAGATGGGAGCCATTTTTTGCGGGTAGGGTTGCGACGTGCGCGGTGCGGAGCACCGCGCGTGCCGGTCTGGAGACCGGCGTTCCAGGCCGGCGCGCCATCGGGACGAGCAGCGGCAGCGGCGGTCCCGGACGCCTAGCCGAAGAAGCCGCGCAGACGGTCGGAGTCCGGCGGGGTGGTGAGGCGGGAGACCACCACCAGGGCCAGCGCGGAGACGAGGACGATCGCGGCGGCCGGTTCCACGCCGCTGTCGGCGATGGTCCAGCCCGGCGCCCCTTCGGACGCGATGAAGAACCAGGTCCAGAGGAGCAGGCCGCTCAGGATGCCCGCGGCGGCGCCCGCCCCGGTGCTCCGCCTCCAGTGGATGGCGCCGACGAGCACCGGGAAGAACGTCGAGAAACCCGAGAGCGCCCAGATCCCCAGACTGAAGATCGTCTGGGTGGAGACGAGACTGAGGACGAACACCAACACCAGGAACCCGGCCACGAAGATCCGGCCGAGGGGGGCCTGGCGGCTCCGGCTCCACGCCGCAAGCCGCGGCACGCGCGCCGCCGCGTTCCTGGTGAGCATGGTCCCCACCGCCAGCGTCTGGGAGTCGAGCGACGACATGATCGCGGCGAACACCCCGGCAGCGAGCATGCCGGCGAGCACGCTCCCGGCGTGCTCGCGGATCAGCAGGATGATCACCGGCCCCGTCGCATCGAGGGGGACGTCGAGCCGGCCGAGCGCCCCGAGCACCACCGAGGGGAACCACACGGCGGCGATGCAGGCGGGGTAGGCGAGCACCGGGAGCCGGAACGCCGCCGCGCTGCGGGCGGACATCCAGTGGCTGAAGATGTGGGGGAAACACGATGTGGACAGCGGAACGAAGAGGTAGGTCGCGATCTGGATCCAGTCCCGCGACGAGCGCGCGAGTTCGAGGAGTTCGGGGGACTGCTCCCCGAGCCGGGCCATCGCCGCGCCGAAACCGCCCATACCCCCGGTGATCACGATGAAGGCGAGTCCGCTGACGCCGATGAAGACCAGCGTCTGGAAGGTGTTCACGAGCGCCGTGCTGCGCATGCCCCCGAGCACCACGTAGACGAGCACCACGAGGCACATCACCAGACTGCCGGCCCACGCGGGGATGGCAGCCTCCGGGCCCGCGATGGCGGCGAGCGCGTCCCCACCGCCCTTGACCCCGATGAGCACGTACGGGACGAGCCAGAGCAGCGAGGCGCCGAGCACCAGCAGCCCCAACCCGGAGGACCCGTAGCGCGCTTCGAAGAACTCGGCCTGGGTGGCGAACCCGTGGCGTTTCCCGAGCCGCCAGAGCGGGACCCCGATCACGAGGAAGGTCATCGGGATGACCACCGCCGAGCTGGTCGCCATGAGCGCGAACACCCGGATTCCCTGGCGGTAGGCCTCTCCCGAGGCGCCCAGGATGGTGAAGGCGGTCATGTTCGTGCCGAAGAGCGTCATCAGCAGGACGAACGGACCGATCGAGCGGCCGGCGAGGAAGTACCCCTCGCCGGCGCGGTCCGGGCCTCGCGCGAGACCGAGGCGGGAGACCAGCCCGATCCCGACGACCGCGGCCAGATAGAGGGCGACGACCGCGAGCGTCATGAGGGTGCCTAGCTGCCGGTGCGGGCGCTCCCGGAGGGGGAAGCGTCACCGGCGCCCGCGGTCTCGGGCAGCAGGGTCCGCACCGCCAACCAGAGATTGAGCGTCGAGAGTCCGACGATCCCGAGCTCGAGCACCAGCCCGAACGGCGTCCCGAACAGCCGGGGTTCCGCCGGCGCCAACGCCACCAGCAGGCGCAGGAGAAGCAGCGCCGCTACCGCGGCGACCAGCCGCCTACGGCCAGGCAACGCGCCAGCAGCCCGCGAACGTCAGCGAGCCCGGAGTTCGTGCGTCCGCTTGAAGTTGAGCCGGATTCCGACGAGGCCGGAGAAGTTGTCCTGGGGCGCGGAGACGTGCCGGGCGAACAGGCGGAATTCGGCGAATGCCTGCATCTGGCCGGCGCCGGTGTAGTTGGGCAGGTTGAAGCCGGCGGTGCCGAAGACCGCTCCGTCGAGGATGTCGTTGTCTCCGATGCCCCAGGCGCCGCCGCCCAGGCCGAAGAACCCGCCGGGCGTCTGCCGGGTCAGCAGGATGTCCACGGACGATCCGGTCCAGAAGTTGTGGGCGAAGCCGCCGCCGGCCCGGACCGTCAACGCGTTGGTGCGCTCGGCCGCTTCGTCGTGCGGGACGGTGATCCCCACCCCGGCCCCGCTCAACCAGGATGCCTCCGGGGTGGGAACGATGTCCGTGCGCTCGCTCTTGTACGTTCCGGTGGCGAAGTCGGCGATGGGCCAGTAGCGCGGATAGAGCGCGTCCACCCCCAGGTTCGTGCTGCTGCAGGTGGCGGTGACCCCCCGGTCGTCGGCGATCGTGACGGTGGCTTCGTACGTTCCGCCGCCCTGGAGGATGAACCGGCGTTCGCACTGGGCGCTGGCGTCGAGGGTGGAGATCTGCACTCCGTCCTGCTGCACGGTGACGTAGCGCGTCGCGATCTCGCCGGTGACCGCGCTGGAGCCGCAGGCGTCCACCACGAACTCGGCCTCGAGGTAGTGGGTGGCCTGCTCGGGGGCGCTGACGTTCAGCGAACAGGTCGGGGTCCCCGGATGGAGGGAGACGCTGGCGTTCGCCGACTGTGGGGATCCCACCCCGCTCACCGTCGCCTCGGCCCGCCAGGTCCCGGGCTCCCTCAGTTGGCCGGTCCACGAATAGCGCCTTTCATCCCGGTCCATGGTGAGGTTCTCGGTGCCTCCCGAGGGGGAGGTCAGCGTCACGTTCAGGCGTGCGCCCTCCTCGAGTCGAACGTCCACCGTGACCCGCGCCGCGGAGAACGCGTATTCGCCGGATGCCACGAAGTGAATTGCCGGGGAGTCCTGAGACAACTGGGTCTCGGCGGACGCGGCGAGCCCCGCCGACGCTGAGAGAGCAACGAGCGCCGAAGCCAGGGCGAGACGGCTCGCCGGCCGGAACGCGGAACGGTGGATCGGTTGGGTCATGGTGTTCCCTTCGCCTCCTCGGCCTGTACGACAAAACGACGACCGGCTCGGCGGCAACTTCGACAGGGGCCCGGAAGCTTACTTTTCCCCCGGAGATTCCTCCACCCCTGAAGGGCTCGAAAACCGGTCCGCGCTGATAGAGTTTCCGGTCGGTTTGAGTTCGGAACCGGATATGCGCCCCGCACGCGGCGGGATACGACTTCACCTCGAGGACGGCGCCGAATTTTCCGGCACCTCTTTCGGTGCGGCCCTCGATCCACCGGTGGCCGGGGAAGTGGTGTTCAACACCGGCATGGCGGGCTACGTGGAGACCCTCACCGACCCGTCGTACCGGGGGCAGATCCTGGTGCTGACCTATCCGCTCCAGGGAAACTACGGCGTTCCCGCGGCGCGGCCCGAGGGTTCCATCGAGGGCCCGTTCGAGTCCGGACGCATCCAGGTCCAGGGACTCGTGGTGCAACACCACGAACCGCAGTACAGCCACCATGCCGGCGTGCGGTCCCTCGGCGCCTGGCTCGCGGCCGAAGGGGTGCCCGGTATCCAGGGAGTGGATACCCGCGCCCTCACCATGCGGCTTCGCGAAGCGGGAACGATGCAGGGGGTGCTCTGCGAAGCCGGCGTAGCTCCTTCCGAGGCGCGGGACCAGGCCCGGGCGGTCGAAATGCGCCGGCAGGTCTTCGAACAGGTCGTGCCCGGCGCCCCGGCGTACCACGGTCCCGGGGACGGCCCCGAGGTGCTGCTGGTGGACGTGGGCGCGAAGGACAACATCGTGCGCTCGCTCGTCTCCCGGGGCGCCCGGGTCCACCGGGTCTCGGGGCTCGAACCGTTCGCCGCGGCGGCCCGGAACGCGACCGGCATCATGCTCGGGAACGGCCCCGGAGACCCCGGCGACCTCCAGGAACTCGCCCGCGAACTCCGCTCGGTCATGGAGTGGTTCCGGGGCCCGATCTTCGGTGTCTGCCTCGGCAACCAGTTGCTCGCCATGGCCGCTGGGGCGCGGACCTTCAAGCTGCCCTACGGGCACCGCAGCGTGAACCAGCCGGTGCGCGACCTCGTCAGCGGCCGTTCCTTCATCACCAGCCAGAACCACGGCTACGCGGTGGACGAGGCGAGCCTCCCGGACGGGTGGGAACCCTGGTTCCAGAACCTGAACGACGGCACGAACGAAGGCATCCGCTCGGTCGACCGGCCGTTCCGGAGCATCCAGTTCCATCCCGAGGCCCATCCCGGTCCCGAAGACACCGCCTACCTGTTCGACGCCTTCGTCGAGGAATGCGCCGGACCGTGACCAACGCTCCGCCGAAACCGCAGTCCGTCATCGTCCTTGGATCGGGGGCGCTCCAGATCGGCCAGGCCGGAGAGTTCGACTACTCCGGGTCCCAGGCCATCAAGGCGCTGAGCGAAGAGGGCGTGCGCACCGTCCTCGTGAATCCGAACATCGCGACCATCCAGACCAGCGAGGGCATGGCCGACCGCCTCTACCTGAACGCGGTGACGCCGCGTCTGGTCCGGCAGGTCGCCGAGGAGGAGGGGGTGGACGGCGTGGCGCTCTCCTTCGGCGGCCAGACCGCGCTGAACTGCGGTCTCGAGCTCGAGGAGTGGTTCCGGGACGCCGGGATCCAGGTTCTCGGCACCCCCGTCAAGAGCATCCGCGACACCGAGGACCGCGGGCGTTTCAACGCCCGGCTCGCGGAGATCGGCGTGCTGACCGCGCGGAGCATCGTCTGCCACAGCCGCGCCGAAGCGCGGGAGGCCGCGCGGAAGATCGGGCTGCCCCTGATGCTGCGCATCGGCTTCGCGCTCGGCGGCAAGGGGAGCGCGATCGTCGAGACCGAGGCCGAACTCGAGGCGGCCCTCACGAACATCTACGGGGCCCACGACACGAAACAGGCCCAGGTGCTCGTCGAGGAATCCCTCCGCGGCTGGAAGGAAATCGAGTACGAGGTGGTGCGCGACCGGGAGAACAACTGCATCACCGTCTGCAACATGGAAAACATGGATCCGATGGGGATCCACACCGGCGAATCGCTGGTGGTGGCGCCGTCGCAGACCCTGAACGACGAGGAGTACCAGCTCCTGCGCACGGTCTCGATCAGGACGATCCAGCACCTCGGCATCGTGGGCGAGTGCAACGTGCAGTTCGCGCTGAGCCCGACGGGAGCCGACTACCGCGTCATCGAGGTGAACGCCCGGCTCTCCCGCTCGTCGGCACTCGCCAGCAAGGCGACCGGGTATCCGCTCGCCTACGTGGCGGCGAAACTGGGGCTCGGGTTCACGCTTCCCGACCTGAAGAACGCGATCACGGGGGTCACGAAGGCGTTCTTCGAGCCGGCGCTCGACTACCTGGTGCTCAAGGCGCCCCGCTGGGACCTCGGCAAGTTCCAGGAGGCCGGGACCCGCATCGGCAGCGAGATGAAGAGCGTCGGCGAGGTGATGGCCATCGGCCGCACCTTCCCGGAGGTGCTCCAGAAGGCGCTCCGCATGCTCGACATCGGCGTCAAGGGGCTCGATTCGCGCGCCTTCGAGTTCGAGGACCGGGACGACGAGCTGAAGAACGCGACGCCGCGGCGCGTCTTCGCGCTCGCCCAGGCGCTCCGGGAGGCGGTGGAAGCCGGCCGGGTGCCCGAGGCGATCGAGGAGATCCACGACCTCACCCGGATCGACCCCTGGTTCCTCCACGGGGTCGCCGAAGCGATGCGGACCGAGGCGGAGGTCGAACGCGGCGGCTGGCCGATCCCGGAGGCGACGCTCGAAAGGGCCAAGGAGCAGGGTTTTTCGGACGAGTCGCTCGAGTTCCTGACCGGGCGGGCGCGGGGCGAGGCGCGCGCGGCGCGCCGGGCAGCGGGGGTCGGTCCCCACATCGCCCGGATCGACACCCTGGCCGCCGAGTTCCCCGCCGAGACGAACTACCTCTACTCCACCTACCACGCCAGCGGCGACGAGGGCGTGGGGCTCCCCGCCGGCGGCCGGCGCCGGATCCTGGTGATCGGCTCCGGGGTCTACCGGATCGGATCCTCGGTCGAGTTCGACTGGTGCTGCGTGAACGCCGTCCAGGCGGCGGCGGAGCTCGGGTTCGAGACCCTGATGCTCAACTACAACCCGGAGACGGTGAGCACGGACTACGACATCTGCGACAAGCTGGTCTTCGACGAGGTGAGCGTGGAATCGGTCCTGGACCTCGTGGAGAAGGAGCGTCCCGACGGGGTGGTGGTCAGCATGGGCGGCCAGATCCCGAACCGGCTGGCGATGCGCCTCCACCACGCCGGGGTTCCGATCCTCGGCACCTCCGCCGAGGACATCGACCGGGCCGAGGACCGCAACAAGTTCAGCGCTCTCCTGGACCGGATCGGCGTGGACCAGCCGCGCTGGGCCCACGTCACCGACGCGGCCGACGCGGAGCGCATCGTGGAGGAACTGGGGGGCTTCCCCGTCCTGGTGCGCCCGAGCTACGTGCTGAGCGGCGCCGCGATGTCCGTCGCCCACGAACACCACGAACTCGCCCGCATCCTGCGGAAGGCCAAGGCGATTTCCCCCGAGCACCCGGTCGTCATCTCCAAGTTCGAGGAGGACGCCCGGGAGATCGAGATCGACCTGGTCGCGAACCGGGGCGAGCTGGTGCTGTGGGCGGTCAGCGAACACGTCGAGGACGCCGGCGTCCACAGCGGGGACGCGACCCTCGTGCTGCCGCCGGTGGACATGACGATCCCCACCCTGGGACAGGTGCGCCGCATCGCGCAGCAGATCGCGAAGGAACTGCGGGTCACCGGCCCCTGCAACATCCAGTTGCTGCACCGCGACGGGATCGTGAAGGTGATCGAGTGCAACCTGCGCGCGTCCCGCAGCCTGCCGTTCGTCTCGAAGGTGACGGGACGCAACTACGCGAGGGCGGCCACCCGCATCATGCTCGGCGCCGACCCCGGGATGGAGCACCGTCCGCTCTACGAGCTCGAACACGTGGGCGTCAAGGTGCCGCAGTTCTCCTTCTCGCGGCTCATGGGCGCCGACCCGCTGCTGGGGGTGGAGATGGCCAGCACCGGCGAGGTGGGATGTCTCGGCGACTCCTTCCACGAGGCGCTCCTCCACGGCCTGGTGGCCACCGGTTTCCGCGGTCCGAAGAAGGGGGTCCTGCTCTCGCTCGGACCGGCGCGCTGGAAGCACCGTTTCGTCCGCACCGCCCGGACGATGGCCGAGGAGCTGGGCCTGAAGATCTACGCGACCTCGGGAACCTGCCGGGTGCTCCGCGAGAGCGGCATCGACGCGACCGAAGTGGCGCGGGTGCGCTCGGAGCAGCGCCCGCTCGGCGCCGGGTTCGACCAGCCGGGCCCGCTCAGCGCGCTGGACCTGATCGACCGCGGGGACGTGGACCTCGTGGTCAACGTGCCGGTCGCCTTCGATCCCGAGGGCCGCCCGGACGGCTACCTGGTCCGCCGCCGCGCGGTGGATCGCGGCGTGCCGCTGATCACCGATCCCTCACTGGCCCGGCACGTGGTCACCGCGCTCGTCACCCACGGGGAGGACGGCCTCCGCGCCCGCGCCTGGAACGATTTCCTGGAACGCTAGGGACCGCCGGCTTCCGGTCGGCATCGCACGACGGCTTGGAACGCCGGCTTCAGCCGGCACGCGGGGCGCTCGGCGCCGCGCACGTCGCGACGCTATCCGCCCGCCCGACGAGTACGGCTTAGACCGCCGATCTCCGGTCGGCATCGCACGGAAGCGCGGTCCGGAGCACCGCAGCGCACCGGCACCTTCGCGAACTTTTCCGGCCAGCCGTCTCGCGAAAGGTCCGGCGCGTCGTCCGAGTCAGACCCTTGGGGCCGTGCGCATCGATCGGCTCCGAGTCCTTTGACGCGGGCTCAATGCGGGAGCTACGCGGCAGGGGCTTGCGGGGGAGGCAAGCTCACGATCTCGATGCGCGACAGGTCGAGGCGCTCGGACGCGCGCTCGATGTCGAACCCGACCACGTCGCCGGAAGCGTCCAGATCCACATTGAGCCCCTCGCGAACTTCCACGGTTTCGACTCCGGGACCTGACTTCAACTCGATGTAGAGGCTGTCCGTTTCAGCGTAGTAGTGAAGTGTCATCACGCCTCCATGCGAACACGGCGGTCAGGAAAAGTAGCGCGTGGTCGTCATCGGTCGTCATCGGATTGGGCACGCAGCGCCGTCTCCAGCCGGCCCAGCGCCTCCTCCAGGAGCGGCCGCGGGCACGCCAGGTTCATCCGGGCGAACCCCCGGCCTTCCTCACCGAAGATCGCCCCGTTCTCGAGGCGCAGCCTGGCCTTGTCGAGCAGGAAGTCCTCCAGCGCCCCCGGCTCGACGCCGGTCCGCCGGAAGTCGAGCCAGGCGAGATACGTCCCTTCGACCGGGACGGTCCCGACCTTCAACTCGGGGCGTTCGCCGAAGAAGCGCCGCAGCGTGCGGGCGTTTTGGCTCAGGTAGGCGAGCACCCGGTCGAGCCAGGGTCCGCCGCCGCGCCAGGCGGCCTCCGCGGCCGCGGCGCTCAGCGGATTCACCCCGTAGACGCCGGTGTGATCGCGCGCGTGCCGGTAGGCGGCGCGCATCTCCTCGTCCGGGATGACGAGGCACGAGGACTTGAGGCCCGCGAGGTTGAACGTCTTGCTCGGGGCCGAGCAGACGACAGAACGCAGTCCCGGGGGGTGCTCCAGGCTGAGCCAGGGTGTGAACCGGCGCCCGTCCAGCATCAGGTCGCCGTGGATCTCGTCGGCCACCACGATGAGGCCGTGCCGGGCGGCAATCTCGGCGAACGCGGTCAGCTCCCCGGGGGTCCAGACACGTCCCACCGGGTTCTGCGGCGTGCACAGGAACGTCATCCGCGTTCCCGGCTCGGCCGCCAGCTTCTCGAACCGCTCGAGGTCCAGCCGGTACGGGTTCCGGCCGCCGGCGCCCGGCCCGTCCTCGCGGCGGAGCGGGCAGAGCTGCATGCGGGCCCCGTTGTTGCGGACCGCCCCGAAGAACGGGAAGTAGACCGGCGGGTGGAGGATGACCCCCTGCCCCGGCTCGACGAAGGTACGCACCAGCAGACCGAGGTCGGGGACGATCCCCTCGGTGGGGACGACCCAGTCGGGGTCCGGGCGGAACCCGTGCCGGGCCGCGGACCAGTCGCAGAAGGCTTCCCGGAGGCTCGGCAGCCCCATGCTGTAGCCGAAGATCGGGTGCTCGGCGCGCTCGCGGAGCGCCTCGATCACCACTTCCGGACAGGGGAAATCCATGTCCGCGACCCACATGGGGATCACGTCGGGATCTTCGGCGGGGACGAGCGTGGAACCGTGACCGACCGCGCCCTCGCGATATTCCCACTTCACCGACCCGGTCCCCGCGCGGGGGATGAGCCGGTCGAGGTCGGGTTGGGCGGTCATGGCTCAGCGCGCTCTGCGCTCATCGGTAGTAGAGCCATAACGGCCCCGGGAAGAGCCATGACAACCCGACGCGCAGCCGGTCGCGCCAGTTCTCCCAGTTGTGACCGTCGGGAGCCTCGACGTAGCGGACCTCCATGCCGCTCTCCCGGAGCAGCGGCACCAGCGACCGGTTCTCGTAGATGAGCGGCTCGTAGATCCCGCAACTGACGAACACGCGGCTGCTCACCCGGCGCGGGTCCGCCCGGTAGGCGTTCACGAAGTCCACCACCGGGTCGAGCAGGGCGGTCCGCGTGCTCGGCCCGGCGTCCGTGAAGGTGAACGAGCCCGACGAGAGCAGGAGCTTCCCGAAGAAGCCCGGGTAGCGCCAGGCGGCGGTCAGGGCCGCGACCGCGCCGAGTCCGGCGCCCACCAGCCCGCGGTCGTCCGGGCGGAGCCGGATCGGGAACTCGGCCTGGAGATGCGACACCAGCTCCGAGGTCAGGAACTCCGCGTGCGCCGGATTGTCCGCATACTCGCGGATGCGCTTTTCGGGAGTCACGAACGCGGCGATCAGCGGCGGGATCTCCCGCCGGTGGATCAGGTTGTCGAGGACGGTCCGGCAGGCGGCGTGGCGGAGATAGTCCTCGCCGTCGAGCACGACGAGCAGGGGATACCGGCGCCGGTTGCGGAACCCGAACGGCGTGTAGACCGATACCGCACGCGTTCCGA
This sequence comes from uncultured Acidobacteriota bacterium, assembly GCA_964448205.1. Classification (GTDB taxonomy): domain Bacteria; phylum Acidobacteriota; class Vicinamibacteria; order Marinacidobacterales; family Marinacidobacteraceae; genus Marinacidobacterium. The sequence goes on along the minus strand of CAYUVU010000009.1, from coordinate 4,813 downwards.
AGGCTCGGCTCCGTACGTGCGTGACGGACAGCTCGCCCCGGCCGACCTGGGGATCCTCCTCGGTCCACTCCGGCCGCTGGTACCCCTCGCCGTGACACACCGACCAGACGCCGAAGGGATCGCGCACCGTGCGTTCGTTCAGCGGGTCCAGGATCCACTCCGCATCCGTCCCCCGGACCCGCTGAAACCGGTACTCGACGCGCGATTCCGCCGGCAGGTCGAGGGTCAGGAACCACAGGTCCGAGTCCGGGACCCGTTCCATCTCCCGCGCCGCGGCGGTCCCGAAGAGCCAGTGCCCGAGCAGGACGGACGTGGCATCGCCCCGGTACACGAACGTGGTGTGGGGCCCCTCCCGAATGGGGAAGTCGTGCGCTTCGATGAACGCGTCCACCGCGTCCCCGGTGGGACCGGAAAGGAGCAGTTCCTGGATCGCCAGCTCGGAGGCAGCGCTCACGTCGCGGCTCCTTCGGTGCGGGGCTCCGCCGCGGGCGCGTCCGGGACGAACGAAGGCACGGTCTCGACTTCGCCGTCATCCGAGAGCAGCCGGACCCCGTGCGGCGAACTCCAGGCCCGGCCGTCCCAGTGGACCAGGTCGCCCGGGTCCAGCAGCACGGCCCGGTCCGGATGCACCCGCCCCGACAGCTCGGCGAGGCTCTGCCGGTCTCCGAGGTCGAGCCGGATTCGGGCATCCGGAAAGAGGGCGATTCCGGGGAGCAGCGAGAGCCCGTCCCCGAGAATTTCCGGACGCGCCGCACCTCCCGGCAGGCGGTCGTGGAACAGGACCACGCGCGGGGTGAGCACCATCGCTCCCGCCGACCAGGCGAGAAGCGGAAGCGGCGCCAGCGCATCGGCCAGCCCGAGGAGCAGGAGCCGGTTCCGGATGACCGCCACGTGCCCGCCGGTCAGCACCACCGCGGCGGCTCCCGCGAGCAGACCCTGCAGTTCCTCCCGCTGCTCGCGGATTGCCGGACGCTCGGCCAGACCCACGGCCTCCCGGAACTCCCGCCAGAGCTCCGCGTGGCGCTCCACGTGGAACCGGTCCGCCGCCAGAATCGCCTGCCACGCCTGCTCGGCGTAGGGATCCCGATACCGTTCGGCAACGCTGAGCCGCACCACTTCGCGCGCGGTCTCCACCGCCCGCCGGAGCCGGGCGCCGTAGAGCTGCTCCTCGGCGAGGAGCCCCTCCTGGAGCGCGCGATGCGCCTCGGCGAGCGGTGCGTCCCGCTCGAAGACGCGGCCGACCCGCTCGCCGATGTGGAGCGGAACGGCCTCGCGGCCGCACTGCCCGAGTTCCTGCTCCACTTCTTTCAGGACGGGTTCCGTCTCCCGCCAGCCCACCGTGATGGCCGCCACCGGACCGGGCGGCGGTTCGAGCGCCTCGAGACCGGGACCGAGGCTGATCCGGCCCGGCTGGGGCCCGAGGACGACCGCGCGCGGGACGGTGGCGGGCATGCTAGAACCGGATGACCAAGGCGGCGAGGACGATGAGGTCAAATCGCCGCCGGGGCGCCACCACGGTGCCCAGCGCAGGCTGTCCGGGAACGGGAAACAGGCTCAGCCGCTCCAGCGAGGGACGCGAATCGAACAGGGTCTGCACGCTGGTGCGGAAGGCGAGCCGCTGCGACAGCGGGAGCGACGCCGAGCCGGTGACGTCCAGACGGAGGTCGTCGGTGTTCCGCAGGTTCCAGGTCGAAGCGGAGACCAGCGCGAGGTCGGCGCCGCGGTAGCGGGCCTGGGCGCGAACGTCCAGCCGCAGGCCGAGCGAAGCCGACTCGACGTCGGGGTCGGCGACCTGATCGCTCTGGTGAATCGCGGACAGCCCCAGGCTGGTTTCGAAGGGACGCCGTCCTCCGGCGCGCGTTCGTCCCCAGGCGGTGCCCATGCCGACGGTCACGTCGAAACGGGAGCGCACCCCTGCCGGGGCGTCCCGTTCCCAGCCGGCGGCGGCGAAGAAGCGGGGACTCGTGTCGCCGTCCTCCGGGGAGGGCTCGGAAAAACGCGCCCGGAGATGGGTGCGGTCCGCCGAGGTCTGGCTCTCCACCGTCCGCCGTACCCAAAAGTCGTCCGGGCTGCCGAAGGCCTCCCGGGTCACGGTATCGGTGCTCGTCCGCAGGAGGCCGCCCTCGAGCGCCACGCGCAGCCAACCGGCCTGCCGCGCCGCCGCCGCGCTCATGCCGAGCGAACCCGAGCCGGCGTTCCCGTAGGAACCCGCGAGGTTCAGGTTGGCCTGGCCGGTCCAGCGGTCCCTCGCGGGAGCGCTCGCGGTCTGGGCGAGCACCGGGGGTACGGCCCCCAGAAGCGGAAACGCGAGGACCAGGCACAGAATTCGGTGGCGTCCGGCGCGCGTACGCATGAGCGCCGGGAGAATACCCACGGCATGCCGGGACTCGCGACCAAAAAACGCCGGATTGCTCTCGCCGGCACGGGTGTCCTGGCCGCGGCGCTGCTCCTGACGCTGGCGGCCGGCCTGTATGTCCAGAGCCGGCTGCACGCCAGCCGGCCGGTACTGAGCGGCGCCGTGACGCTCCCGGGACTCTCGGCCCCGGTCGCGGTGGAGCGGGACCGGCTGGGCATCCCGCGCATCCGGGCGGAGACGATGCGCGACGCGCTGCGGACGCTCGGCTATCTCCACGCGCAGGAACGCTTCTTCCAGATGGACCTGCAGCGGCGGCAGCCGGCGGGCGAGCTGGCCGCACTGGTGGGAGGGGCGGCCGTGGGGGTGGACCGGGAAGCGCGTCTTCACCGCATGCGGACCCGGACAGAGCGGGCCGTCCGGGCGCTGCCCGCCGATGCGTGGCAGACCTTCGAGGCGTACCGGGACGGGATCGCCGCCGGTCTCGCCGATCTGTCGGCGCCGCCGTTCGAGTACCTGCTGCTCGGGCAGGACCCGGCTCCCTGGCGGATCGCCGATTCCCTCCTCACGGTCGTAGCGATGTATCTGGTCCTGAACGACGAGGACGGGGCCCACGAGGCGAGGACCGCGGCCCTCGAGGCGGCGCTGCCGCCCGAGCTCGCGGCGTTCCTGAATCCGCCGGGGACCGACCGGGATGCCCCGCTGCAGGGCGAGGCCTTCACGGTCCCCGAGATTCCGGGGCCCGCGGCCTTCGCCGGCGTCCAGCCGGGCGGCCTGGGTCCGCCGCGCCAACCTCCTCCGGTCTCCGGGAGCAACTCCTGGGCGGTGGCGCCCGGGCGCACGGCGGGCGGGGTGGCGCTGATGGCGAGCGACATGCACCTGCCGCTCCGGGTCCCGAACATCTGGTACCGCGCCGAACTGCACGTCGGCGACCTGCGGCTCCGGGGACTGACGCTGCCGGGAGTGCCCGCGGTGATCGCCGGGAGCAACGGCAACGTCGCCTGGGGATTCACGAACTCCGGAGGGGACTGGACCGACCTCGTGGAACTGGAGATCGATCCCGCCGACCCACTTCGGTACCGCACGCCGGACGGCTGGCGGCGGATGGACGTGTTCGAGGAGGAGATTCCGGTGGCCGGGGCGCCCTCGGAGACCGTGGAGGTCCGCGAGACGGTCTGGGGCCCGGTCACCGGGCGCTGGGGACGCCCGCTCGCGATCCGCTGGATCGCGCACGACCCCGAGGGCCACCGGACCGCGTACCTGGGGCTCGGGGAGGCATCGAACGTCGAAGAGGTGTTCCGGGCCGGCTGGGGCAGCGGGATGCCCCCCCAGAACCTGGTCGCCGTGGATCGGGAAGGCTCGATCGGCTGGAGCATCGCCGGGCCGATTCCCCGGCGCCGGGGGTTCGACGGACGGGTTCCGGCGTCCTGGGCCGACGGGGCGCGGAGTTGGGACGGGTACCTGGAACCCGGGGAAATCCCAGTGATCCGGAATCCGGAATCCGGACTCCTCTGGACGGCGAACAACCGGCTGGTGGACGGCGCGTTCCTCGACCGGATCGGGCGAGGCGGCAGCTACGACCACGGCGAGCGGGCGCGCCTCATCCGCGACCGGCTCCGCGCGGTGGAGGCCGCCGACGAGGCGGCGATGCTGGACATCCAGCTGGAGGACCGCGCCGACGAACTGGCGGTGTGGCGCGCGCTGTTCCTCGAGGCACTGGAGGGCGCGAGCGAGCCGCTCGCGGTGGAAGCCCGGCGGGTCCTCGAGGAAGGATGGACCGGCCGGGCAAGCGTGGACAGCGCCGCCTACCCGCTGGTGCGGAACGCGCGCCTCCAGCTCTTCGGCCACGTGTACGGCGCGCTCACCGCGCCCGCGGCCGATCGGCTGGCCGGCTTCTCCCCGGCGGTCGCCAATCAGTGGCCCGGGCCGCTGCTCCGGTTGGCGCAGGAAGCGCCAGCGCACTTCGTGCCGCCGGGCGCCGCGGACTGGAGCGACGCGCTCCGGCAGGCGGTGCTCACGGCGGCGGAGCGGAGGCGCGCCGCCGGCCCGCTGGCCGAGCACACCTGGGGCACGGAGAACGTCGTCCACATCCGGCACCCGCTGAGCCCGGGGCTCCCTCCGCCGCTCGCCCGCCTCCTCTCCCCGTTCCTCGACGCTCCGCCCCGGAGTCTTCCCGGGGACGAGGGGCTGCCCCGGAAACAGGTCGGCGACCACGGGCCGTCGAACCGCTTCGTGGTGGCCCCGGGCCGGGAGGAGACCGGAATCCTCCACATGCCGGGGGGACAGTCGGGTCACCCGGGGATGCCGTACTACCTCTCCGGCCACCGGGACTGGGAGGAGGGCCGGGCGACCCCCTTCCTCGCCGGTCCGACCGAGTGGACCCTGACGCTGGTTCCGGAATAGGCGCCTGCACCCAGCGATAACGGGGCCGGCGGGCGCCTATTCCGGAACCAGCGTCAG
>CAYUVU010000008.1:0-8343 GCA_964448205.1 uncultured Acidobacteriota bacterium | reverse complement strand
GCACGTCTCGGGTTGGGACGACCCCCGGATGCCGACCATCGCCGGCCTCCGCCGGCGGGGCGTGCCCCCGGCGGCCATCCGCGCTTTCTGCGCGCGGGTCGGAGTGGCGAAACGGGACAGCACGGTGGACATCGCGCTCCTTGAACACGCAGTCCGGGAGGAACTGAACCGGACGAGCCCGCGGTTGATGGGGGTCCTCGACCCGGTCCGGCTGGTGGTCGAGAACTACCCGGAGGACGGTGCGGAGACCCTGGAGGCGGTGAACAACCCGGAGGATCCGGCGGCCGGCTCCCGGCAGGTCCCGTTCTCGCGGGAGCTGCTGATCGAGCGGGCCGACTTCATGGAGGACCCGCCGCGGAAGTTCTTCCGGCTCGCGCCCGGACGGGAGGTGCGCCTCCGCTATGCGTACCTGGTGACCTGCACCGGGTTCACGAAGGACGCGGACGGAAGGGTCCAGGAGATCCGCTGCCGGCTCGATCCCGAAAGCCGCGGGGGAGACGCTCCCGACGGGCGGCGGGTCCGGGCCACCCTGCACTGGGTCTCGGCGCGCCACGCCGTCCCCGCCGCCGTCCGCATCTACGACCGGCTCTTCCGCGTGGAGGAGCCGGGACGGGACGGGGACTTCACGGCCGACCTGAATCCCGACTCGATGCGGGTCAACCACGAGGCGCGCATCGAACCGTCCGTGCGGGACCTGAATCCCGGCGGCCGCATCCAGTTGGAGCGGCTCGGTTACTTCGTGGCCGACTCCGGGGACCACCAGCCGGAGAGTCCGGTCCTGAACCGGACCGTGAGCCTCCGGGACACCTGGGCCCGGATCGCGAAGCGGGGCCGCTGAACACGTAGGATTGCCCGCCCGGAGGCCCCCCTCATGCGGTTTTGTGTTGTGCTACTCCTTTCCATGTCCCTGATGGTGACCGCCGCGCCCGCCCTGGACGCCGCCACCCCGGGCGACCGGCCGGCCAAGGACACGAAGCTCGGCCGCTCACCGGTGCTCGCCCGGAACGGCATGATCGCCACCAGCCAGCCGCTGGCATCGGCGGCGGGGCTCCGGGTGCTCATGGAGGGCGGCAACGCGGTGGACGCCGCGATCACCGCGGCGGCGGTGCTCAACGTGGTCGAGCCGATGATGTGCGGCATCGGCGGCGACCTCTTCGCGCTCTACTACGAGGCGGAAACGGGGACGCTCCACGGCCTGAACGCCACCGGACGCGCCGGGGCGCGGTCGGACGCCGCGAAGCTCCGCGCCGACGGCCTCACCCGGATGCCGGGAAGCGGCCCGCTCGCGGTGACCGTGCCCGGAGCGCTCCACGGCTGGGAGGAACTCGTGACCCGCTTCGGAACGCGGCCGCTCGGCGAGCTGCTCCAGCCGGCCATCCGGCACGCCGAGGAGGGGTTTCCGGTGTCCGAGGTCATCTCGGTCCAGTGGAAGCAGGCCGAGGACAAGCTCGCCCGCCATCCGGCGACCGCCGCCGCCTACCTCGTGGACGGGAAGCGCGCGCCCGAGCACGGCGAGGTGTTCCGCTCGCCGGATTTCGCGAAGACCCTGCGCAAGATCGCCGAGAGCGGCACGGACGTCTTCTATCGCGGTGAGATTGCCCGGGCCATCCACGACTTCATGGAGGCGGAGGGCGGCTTCGTGACCAGCGACGACCTCGCCGCGCACGACTCCACCTGGGTGGATCCCATCAGCACCACCTACCGGGGCGTGGAGATCTTCCAGATCCCGCCGAACTCCCAGGGGTTCGTGGCGCTCGAGATGCTGAACATCCTCGAGGGGTACGAGGACCTCGCGGAGCTCCGCCACAACTCGGCGGGGTACCTCCACCGGCTCATCGAGGCCAAGAAGCTGGCGTTCGCCGACCGGGACGCGTATCTCGGAGACCCCGAGCACATGCGGGTTCCGGTCGAAACGCTCATCTCGAAGGGGTACGCCGCCGCCCGGCGCGCCGCCATCGAGCCGGAGCGGGCGGCGCGGGAAGTCGCTCCCGGAATGACCGACGACGGCGACACCATCTACCTCACGGTGGTGGACAAGGACCGGAACGCCATCTCGCTCATCTACAGCATCTTCGGGAGCTTCGGCTCCGGCCTCGTGGTGCCGGGGACCGGCATCGCCCTCCAGAACCGGGGCACCGGGTTCTCGCTCGAGGAGGGACATCCGAACGAACTCGAGCCCGGGAAGCGCGCCCTCCACACCAACATGCCCGGGATGGCGTTCCGGGACGGCCGGCCGTGGCTCGCCTACGGGGTCATGGGAGGCGACATGCAGCCCCAGGGCCACACCCAGGTCCTCCTCAACATGATCGACTTCGGAATGCACGTGCAGAAGGCCGGCGAAATGCCGCGCTTCCGTCACAGCGCCTCGGGCGTCGGGATCGAGTCCGGGGTGGACCCGGACGACCTGGCCGCGCTCTCCCGCATGGGACACAACGTGGTCACCCGGTTCGGCGCCTACGGGGGCTACCAGGCCATCATGATCGACTGGGAGAACGGGGTGCTGCTGGGCGGTTCCGATCCGCGGAAAGACGGCGCCGCGATGGGCTACTGACAAACGGGGCCTGCCGGCACCCGCCGAGTCACCCATTGCCCCATTCCGGCTAGCCTTCCGGGTCCAATGCTCCTGCGGTTTCCCGACCGGATCCGGATGGCCGGAAGGCGGTGTCCGCTGAGCGTCCTGGCGGCGGCGCTCGTCACGGTGTGCGTCCCCGCCGGAGCCGCCCATCCCGCCTCCCGGCAGGCGGCGCTCGGCCAGGATCAGCGGGCCGGGGAGGAAGAGTCCACCGAGGACGAGGAGCAGCCGGAACTCCCCGTTCTCTCGGAGACGGTGGTCGTCACCGCCTCCCGGGCCGAGTCTCCGCTACTGACGGCGCCGGCGGCCATCGCGGTGCGCACCGAGGAGGAGCTGGCGGCCGAGGCGGCCCGCACCTTCGCCGACCTCTTCGAGGGCGTTCCGGGGATCTCGATCCAGGGGAATGCCCGCCGGATCACCGAGGCCCCGAATATCCGCGGCTTCGCGGACCAGCAGGTGGTGGTCCGCCAGGACGGGGGAAGGCAGAACTTCAATGCCGCCCACGGTGGCCGGTTCTTCACCGACCCGGACCTCCTCCAGCGGGTCGAGGTGCTGCGGGGGGCCAACTCGGCCGTCTTCGGCAGCGGGGCGCTGGGCGGGGTGGTCTCCCTGACCACCCGGGGCGCCCGCGACCTGCTGGAGGCCGGCGAGGAGTTCGGCGGCCGCTACCGGGTCGGCTACCAGTCGAACGGGGGGGACCTCATCCAGTCCTTCTCGGGGTTTGCGGCGAGCGACACGCTGGACGCGCTGGTCAACGTCGGTCTCGGCGGCACCCGCGCGCCGATCCGCGACGGGAATGGGGACGCCATCCCGAACACCGAGGACGAACTCCGGAACGGACTCGTGAAGCTGGGGTGGAATCCCAGCCCCGCGACCCGCTGGGAGGTCTCCTGGCAGGGGTTCGACAACCGGGCGGCGGAACCCACGAACGCGAACGATCTGACGGGGACGCTGGTAGATCGGGACACGCGCTTCGAGGCGCTGCGGGCGCGCTTCACCGCCCGCTCGCAGGAATCCGAGTGGCTCGACCTCTCGATCCTCGGCTACCGCAACGGGGTCGATGTCGGAGAGGACATGCGGATCCGGCCGCGCCGGGACGACACGGCGTTCGAAACGGTGGGCATGGAGGCGCACAACAGCTCCCGGTTCCGCTGGGGGAGCGACGTCCGGTTCACCCTCAACCTGGGCGCCGAGGCCTACCGCGACTCGCAGTCGGGAACCCGGGACGGGGCGCCGCGGCTCCAGTTCCCGGACGCGGAGGCCTCGTACGCCGGCGCCTTCGTGTACGGCGAGGCCGAGGTCCGCGACCGGCTGCAGCTCGCGGCAGGCCTGCGGCGCGACCAGTGGCGCATCCGGGCGGACCGCTTCGCCGGGCGCGACGAAGGCGACTTCTCGCCGCGGGCCAGCGCCGGGTACCGGATCGGCGAGGCGGCGTTCGTCTGGGTCGGCGCTTCCCGGGGTTTCCGGGTGCCGAGCCTGACCGAGCTGTATGCCGACGGGCTCCACTTCCAGTTCCCGGTCGGCCCGGGGATCGACGTGCTCAACTGGTTCCGGTCGGACCCGACGCTGGCGGCCGAACGGGGCACTTCGTGGGAGGCCGGACTCCGCGGCGGGCGGGGCTCGCTCTCCTTCGAGACCACCTGCTTCGACCAGACGGTGGCCGACTACGTGGACCAGGTGGTCGTGGTGTCGGATCCGAGCCTCGACCTCGAAGTGGACCCGGCCACTGGGAGAACGATCATCCGGGGGTTCACCTACAACACCTCGCTCGATGCCCGCCTCCGGGGTTGCGAAGCGGCGGGGCTCGTCGAGCGGCCCCGGTTCCGGATGCGCGCGAGCGGTTCGGTGCTCGACACGGAGAACCTCGATACCGGCGAGGCTCTCGGCAGGGCGCCGGCCAACGCCCTGCACCTGATGGCCAGCACCCGCCTCCCGTCCCTCGACCTCGAGGTCGGCGGCCGGGCGACGCTGGCCGGGAGCCGCACCCGGGGTCTGGCGGCAAGCCGCTCGGCCGATGCGGACGGGGAGTCACCCGGCTACCGGGTCCTGGACCTCTTCCTCCGCTTCACGCCGGACAGCGGCCCGCTCGCCGGCGTGGACTGGACGCTGGCGGTGAACAACCTGACGGACGAGTACTACGCGGTCTTCCCGGCGGTGGTCCCGCAGCCGGGGCGGAGTCTCAGGGTCTCGGCGGCGTACCGGTTCGGGTTCTCCCGCTAGTCCTGCGGCCGGGCTCCTTCCACCGGGAGGAAGGCGGCATCCACGCCGACCATGCCCTGGTCGGCGAAGAACGCGGACCAGAAGTCCCGGAGCGCCAGTTCGTCCACCAGCCCGTCGCGGCTCGGAGGGAGCTGGAGGACAGTGAGGGCCGCCCCGGTCAGGCCGCGGCTCCGGACCTCGCGGTAGAGCGAGGTCGCGCGGAAGTCCTCGAATTGCGGAATCGCCCGGTAGAAGTCCACCCCCACGTTCTGCATCAGGTCCGAGATCAGAATGAGACGTCCCCGTGCCTCCTCCGCATCCACGAACCGGCGGGCCGCGGCCTGCACCGCCTGGAGGATCGCGGAGGAATCGCTCGGGCCGGCTCGGGATGTCGAACCCAGCGCGTCCCGGAGCGGCCGGAGATAGAGCGGCGCCCACTGTGCGGCGCGCTGGTCGGGGTTGTCCGACCAGTGGCTCACTTCGCAGGGATGCGGCGGGCGCGTTATCTGCGCCGCCTCCCGGACCCCGCCCGGCGCTTCCGAGCGGACCTCGAACACGTGAAACACGGACCCGGCCGGGGCGCGTTCCGCCACGCCGCGAATCCGGGTCCAGAGGTCCGCGCGCTGCGGGCCCGAAAGCCCGTCCGTCGCATCCACGACCACGGCAACGACCTCCGGCGGCAGTCCGGTCGGCCAATCAGCGCACTCCCCGGGTTCCCCGCTGCAACCCGCGGCAAGGGAGAGGAGGGACACCGCCAGCAGCGCGGCGAGGCGGCGGGGCGTCAGGAAGCGATCTCCAGGCGACGATCGGACTTCGCCTCGGGGCTCGGCACGAGACGAACCTCCTTCCCGCCCGGCGGCGACGGAGGACTCCCGCCGGGCGGGACCGGCGCCCGGCGGCGGGACCCGGGGACGCGCGCGGCATGAGCAAGCCGTTCCCGGGCCTCCGCGAAGGCGGAAGCAATCCGGTCCGCGTGGGCTTCGTTGGCCAGCCGGACCCGCTCCGCCGCCTGCGCGATCTCGAACAGGCCCGCCTCCTGATCCCGGTCCCAGCTCGCCGCGTGGTCGTCGCTCCGGGGCGCATCACCCGGCGCCCAGGGAGCGCTCCAGAACCGGGGCGCCGGATCGTGGGAGAGACGCCGCCCCCGGTTGGCCTGACGGAAATCGGCGACCGCGGTCGCCCCGGCCGCGGCGCTGCGGGCAAGGAGCTCCGCCTCGGCGGCGAGGACGCGCCGCCGGGTTCCGTCAAGTTCCGTGAGGCGGCCGCCGAGGGACAACAGGCCGGCCTCGTGGTCTCCGAGCCGTTGCCGGTGCCGGCCTTCCTCGTCGTTCAGGACCTGGAGCGACCGCGCGTAGCCGTCGCGGAGCGCGTCGGACGCGTGGGCGCGGGCGCGGTGGAGCCGGGCGAAATGGGGGATCGGCTCGCGGCCGCCGTACCACTTCCAGGCGGCGAGGAGCAGCGCGGCGAAACCGACGCCCAGCAGGAGCACCGAACGCCAACCCTCGAACCTCCCCGCGAGCGGGTCCTCGGCGAGCACCAAGCCGCCGTCGGCGGCGCGATAGCCGACGTTCCCGGCGGCAAGTGTCCGGGTCGTGTCGAGCGAGTGGTCGTCCGCCGGCAACCCGGGTGGATGTTCGACCAGGGTCGTCCCCGGCCGCCACCAGAGGAACTGCGCCCGGAGTTCGGAGATGACCGCTTCCTCCACGGTGACCGCCTCGGGCGGATGCGGATCGGCCACGGCCGTCCCGCCGGCGATTCCGGCGTCGATGTCGTCGAGGTCGAGGACGGAGGCGGCCCGGGCGCCGTCGAGCGCCTGGACCGCGTCCCGGTAGTGGGCGAAGCCGAAGTGAAGGAGAACGGCGAGCGCCAGACACGGCAGCAGGGCCGCCGCCAGCAGACTCCGCCGCAGCGCGCCGGCTCCCAGCATCCGCCGGAAGACCAGGTCGCCGATCAGCCAGCCGAGCAGGCCGACGTTCATGGCGGTGACCAGCCCGGCGAAGAGCCAGTTGGAGACCACCCCCTCGGTCGACGCCGCGTGCAACAGCAGTCCGTTCGCCGTGGTCTCGGCAAGCGCGACCGCCAGCAGCAGCCAGACCCAGCCGCGGCCGGACGCCCGCGGCGTGGCGTAGTCGGGCAGTCCGTGGTGCCGCCGGAGACCGGCGAGTTCCCGGTCGGCGGCCTGGGACCGGAGGTAGCGGGCCTCGATCCGCTGACAGACGGGTTCCACCGCGGCGAGCGAGCCGACGCGTTCCCGTTCACGGACCGCCTCGGCCTCGATCCGAATGGCGTCCGTTCGCGCCCGGTGCTGCTCGGCCTGCAGCCGGTCGAGCGCGCCGTCCGCGGCACCCCGAATCCTGCCGATCGCCTGCAGGAAGCGGCTCTCCACCCGGCGTTCGCCCGGCGATGGCGCGGCGGCGTCGGGCCCGGGAATCCCCTCGCGTCCTTCCGCCTCGGCCTCCTGCCGCTCCGCCGCGGTGAGGGCGGGGTCGGGCACGCCGAAAGCGTCGCCCGCGAAGGGGTTGAACGATGCGGGGTCTTCAGCGGGACGGGCCTCGTTTCCGGACGGGCCGGCAGTTCCACCGTCCGCGGCGCCTCGCTTTCGCTTCGGCAACCGCACTCGGACTCGATGACGCATGGTCCCCCCCGACGTGAAAGCGGGCACACGAAGGCCCGGGGTTTTCTTCCTTAACGAGCGGGGAGCGGCGCCGGTTCCCGCGAAGTCCCGGGCCGGGGCGGACCTACTCGATCCGCCGCCAGTTCCCGGCGATCCGGGTCCCTTCGCCGCCCGGCGCCCAGATCACCAGCGCCCGGACCGTCCCGCCGTCGGGCGAAGTGATGTGGTTCACCTCGGACGGCGGACGGACGAACCCGAGATCGCCGGGGCCGAGGATCTCGGAGACCCCGTCCACCACGTGCTCGAGTTCACCTTCCAGCACGTAGAAGACCTCGGTGGCGCCGTGCGGGTGGCTCCCGGAGTTGGCGCCGGGGGGCCAGGTGATCACCCCGATCTGGACCTCGCCGCCGCCGAGGTTGGACTCCGAGAGCAGGAGCTCCAGCTCGGTGCCGCCGGCGCTCACGAAACGCCCGAGATCGGCGGGCTGGGCGACCGCCGTGGAACGTCCTGCCGCGAACCCGGCGGCGAGGCCGAGACCGGCAACCAGCGAGAGGGCGAGCACGGCGCGGCGGCGGGTCATCGGTCGGTCTCCCCGGCCGGATCCCGCGTGTAACGCGAGAACCAGTCCAGCATGTAGAGCTGGGTGCGGATGAAGTTCGAGGGCTGCGAACTCGTACCGTGATACTCGTCGTGGAAGCGGACCAGCTCGGTGGGGACGCCCACCGCCTTGAGGGCCTGGTAGTACTCCTCGGTCTGGCTCATCGGCGTCCGCAGGTCGAGCTCGCCGGTCATCAGCAAAGTCGGGGTGGTGACCCGATCCACGTACATGAGGGACGAGTGCTCGAGGTACTTCTCGGCGTTATCCCAGGGGAAGCCGTGGTAGCGGCTGTAGCCCCAGCGCGGAATGTCGGCGGTGCCAGCGAAGCTCATCCAGTTCACGACCGGGCAGCGCACCGCG
>CAYUVU010000007.1:0-2573 GCA_964448205.1 uncultured Acidobacteriota bacterium | reverse complement strand
CCCGGGGAGTGACGGTATTCAGCACGGCTGCGGTGGTTTACTGAAGCCGCTAGTTAATCACGAGGTCCGGGGGGGAGGGGGCGTTCGGATCATTGAGAAAGTCGCCGAGATGCCCGTCGTCATCCTCGCCGATCGGGGTCTCGAGGGAGATCGGCTCCTGGGCGATCTTCATGACCTTCCGGACCTTGGACGGGGTCATGCCCATCCGGTCCGCGATCTCTTCCTGGCGCGGTTCCCGGCCGAGCTCCTGCACCAGGCTCCGCTGGGTCCGGTGCAGCTTGTTGATGGTTTCGTGCATGTGCACCGGGATGCGGATCGTCCGGGCCTGGTCGGCGATCGCCCGGGTGATGGCCTGGCGGATCCACCAGGTGGCGTAGGTCGAGAACTTGTAGCCGCGCCGGTACTCGAACTTGTCCACCGCCTTCATCAGGCCGATGTTGCCCTCCTGGATGAGGTCCAGGAACTGGAGCCCGCGGTTCGTGTACTTCTTGGCGATCGAGACCACGAGGCGCAGGTTCGCCTGCACGAGGTCCTGCTTGGCGAGTTGGGCGCGTTCTTCCCCGAGGTCGATGTTGTCGACGGCGGCCTCGAGCTCCGGCTGCACTTCGAGGCGCGCCGACTTGATCTTCTTGGCGGTGCCGAACTCGGGCATGACGTGACCGGCGCGGTCGAGCGTCTCCTGGGCCTCGCGCTGGCGTCCCATCACCTCGCGGCGCAGTGGCGTCTTGGCCTCGGGGGTCGTGTCCCGGGAGGCGTCGATTTCCTTCCGGAGAACGGCGCAGATCTCGATCTCGTGGCTCGCCCGGCGCGCTTCGATGGCGAGGCCCTTCAGTTCCTCCATCCAGCGGCTCAGCAGGCCGTCGGTCGGACGCATGGTCCAGATGACGTGGCTCATCTCGATCCGCGTACGCGCCGCGGCGTTGGCCCGGCGGCGGTAGGCGCGGGTGCGGCGGGGCACGTTGCGGAGGAGCGACACCCGCCTCCGGTAGAGCTTGTAGAGGGACTCGAGCCGGCCCAGGGCGCCGAGAATCCGCTCCCGGTGCTGGTCATGGCGGATGGTGGTCCCGCCCTCGGCAACCTCGAAGTTCTCCCGGAGCTGCATCGTGTCCGCCTCGATCTGCGGCCGGAAGTCAACGAGCAGTTGATTGATGATGTAGAGCCGCCGGGTGATGGCGCGTTTCGAGCGGTTCTTGCCGCGCTCGATGCGTTTGGAGATGCGGACCTCTCCCTCCCGGTCGAGCAGGGGCACGACGCCCATCTCGCGGAGGTACATCCGGACCGGATCGTTGGTGCGCTCGATGGCGCTCGGCGTCAGGTCGAGGGTGGTGCCTTCGGAGTCGCGGGACTTTTCGTACGCCTCCTCGGACTCGAAGAGCGGGATGCCCCACTCCGTCAGGCTCTCCAGGAACTCCTCGGGCGGGTCGTCGCCCCAGGCGTCCTGGACCTCTTCGGTCAGCAGATAACCGCGGTCCTTGCCGAGCGCGACGAGCGCCTTGACTTCATCGGTCTGGGCTTCGACTCCGAAGTCACGGAGCAGCTCCAGGTCGTACCCGGGGGTTTCCGCCTGTTCCATCGTTGATCCTCCGGGGGAGTCCTCTGAACCGACGCCTAACGGGCTGTCCGGGGTTCCGGCTCCGCGCGGGAAAGGTGGTCAGCCGGCGAACTGGCGTTCACCGGCCCTGTCATTCGGTTCGCCGCGCCCCGGTACAGACGGATTCCACAGACTCTCCAAAATGGCAATTCCCGGCGGGAACGGACAGCAGGGGCGGGCAAGTTCGGATCGGTCCGGCGTTCAACCCGCTCGTTCGCCGGCCGGGCGACGCCAAACAGCAACCCGGCACTCTAGCATGTGGAAGGCCGTACATCCCCGGCGCCCAAGGCCGGCGACCAGGTCAAACGCGGCCGGGAGAGGGCGAACCGCGCCGCAGCCGGTCGATCTCCTCGCTGATCCGCTGCAGTTCCGTGAGGGCGGCGAGCGCTTCCTCCCCGTCGCCTCCGGCGGCAGCCCGCAGGGCCGGCAGTTTCTGCCGGAGGCTCACGATCCGCAGGGCGTCGAGGCACTCTTCCGGACTCTGCTGCTCCGTGTTGAGACCCACCTGGTGCTCGAGGGCCTCGATCAGGAGCTGCTGCTGGCCGGTCGGCTCGGCGGCGAGGAGCTCCTGTATCCGGTCCGCGAGCCGGGGGCCGCCTTCCCCGGCGGCCTGCTTCAGGTCGAGCAGCAGGTCCGAGCTGGCGAGACCCTCGAGGTCCCCGGGTTCCGCCGTCCGGAGGGCGGTGGCTGTCTTGTCGGGCTCGGCATCCGCCCAGCGGATCAGGTCGCGTTCGGCCGGGGTCGGGGATCTCCGGGGCGGAGCGGGAGCGGGGTCCGCGGCGGACCGGGCGTCCCCGCCGCGCGTTCTCGCGGCGGAGGGCCGGCCGGGGAGACGCGCCATCTCCTGCCGGGCGCTCTCCAGCGAGAAACCGAGCGATCCGGCGGCTTCGGTGAGCCACTCCTCGCGGTCCAGCGGACTCGGAGCGCGGGCGATGATTTCGAGTACCTCCCGGGCCGCGGCCGCGCTCCGAGTCCGCTGGAC
>CAYUVU010000006.1:0-3467 GCA_964448205.1 uncultured Acidobacteriota bacterium | reverse complement strand
CTCGGTCGACGCGCGGTCGGTCAACCTGAGGGTGCGGGAGGCGTGCGTCCGGGCGCTCGCCGAGCTTCCGGCGGACCGTTCGCTGCGGGTGCTCGAACTCGGAGGGGGCGCCGGGGGCGCGTTCCGCTACTGGATGTCGCTGCTGCTCCCCTTCCAGCGGGTGGAGTTCACCGCGGTGGACCGGGACGGCGGGCTGCTCGAGGCCTACCGGGACGAAGTCGCCTCGCTCGCCGGCGACCGGGGACTCTCGGTGGCCGGCGACACGCCGGACCGCCTCCGCCTCGAAGGGGACGGGCGGGTGATCGATCTCCGCCTCCGCGAAACAGTGTTGCCGGAAGGATTCCGGAAGGAGGACGAGGGGTCGTTCGACCTCATGGTCGCCCAGTCCTTCTGGGATCTGGTGCCGCCGGGGACGGCGCTCGCCCTCGGACGGCAACTGCTCGCTCCGGGCGGCATCTTCTACGCCACGCTCACGTTCAGCGGCGGGACGCGCTTCGCGCCGCCGCACGAGCTGGACCGGCAGCTCCTGCACTGCTACCACGCGAGCATGGGAGGCGAGCGCGGCGGAGATCCCTACGCCGGCGAACGCCTCCTCGGCCACGTCCGCATGCCGGGGTCGGGTTTTTCGGAGCTCGCCACCGGGCGCTCCGACTGGAGGGTGAACCCGACGGACGAGGGCTACCTCGCCGACGAGAAGTACTTCCTGCTGACCGTGCTCGGGTTCATCGAGAAGGAACTCCTCACCTCGACGGAAATCCGGGACGACCAACTGGACTGGTGGATGGGGATCCGGCGCCGGCAGCTCGCGGACAACCAGCTCTCCTACGTCGCCCGGCAGCAGGACCTCGTCGCCCGGCGCGACGGCTAGCCGCTTAGTTCGCGGGCGCGCGGTCGGCGATCAGCCGGTCCACTTCCGTCTTCAGCCGTTCGAGGATCCGGTCGTAGGGGTAGGCGCCGAGCGACTCCGGACCCTTCTTCAGGTTCACGAACGCCGGCCCGCACCAGAGCCCGAGGTCGGCGTCATCGGTCTCGCCGGGGCCGTTCACCCGGCAGCCCATGACCGCGATGGTGATCGCGTGGCGCTCGGCGTAGCGCGTCATCTCCCGGACGTCCTCGGCGAGCTCGATGAACTTCTCGTTCTCGACGCGCGAGCACGAGGGGCAGGAGATGATGTTCAGCTTGTCCTTCGGGAACTCGGGGACCGAGCGGAACCGGCCGTTCGCGATGTCGGTGAGGATCTGGTGCCCCGCCGTCACCTCTTCGGGCTTTCTGGGGTTCGGCAGGGTGAGCGAGACCCGCACGGTGTCCCCGATGCCCCGGCTGACGAGTTGCTCGAAGGCGATCCGGGTCTTGATGACCCCCTCCGGCGGCATCCCGGCCTCCGTGACCCCGAGGTGGAGCGGCACGTCGGGCCGCTCGCCGGCGAAGCGGCGGTTCCCCTCGATCACGTTCGCGGGGTCCGAGTCCTTGAGGGACACCACGTAGCGCGTGAAACCCAGCCTGTCGAGCATCTCGCAGTGCTCGGCGGCGGACTGCACCATCGCCCCGACCGGGTCGTCGTGGAACCGGTCCTGGTGCGCGGGGTCCATGGAGCCGCAGTTCACCCCGATGCGGATGGCGCAGTCGTGCTCCCCGGCGACCCCGGCGAGGTACTTGACCTTGTCGGCGACCGGCCGGGAGGTCTCGTGGTGCCAGAGGTGGCCGGGGTTGTAGCGGATCTTGTCCACGTGCGGAGCGACGGTCTCGGCGAGCCGGTAGCTCTCCTGGAGGTCCACCGCGAGGTTGGCGGCGGTGCGCTTCCGGACCTCGGCGAGCGCCTCGACGTCCTTCTTGCTGTCCACCGCGATGCGGACGATCCCCGCCCCGGCCTCGCGGAGCGCCTCGGCCTGGGCGGAGGTCGCCTCGACGTCCTGGGTGTGCGTGGCGCACATGCTCTGCACGACGATCGGGTGGTGGTCGCCGACCGTGACGTTCCCGACCCGGACCCGGCGGGTGGGATTCCGCTCCGTCATGGGTGGAATGTTAGGCGGATGCACGTAGGATTTCCGGTGCGAGGAGCCCGACGCCCATGAAGTTCGAACCGTTCGTGATGGAACGCTGCCTCTGCCGGTGGGAGAACACCGTCCGGCTGAACATCTCGGAGAGCGGGGTCCACCCGCTGACCTTCGCCGAACTGACGGACGGCGCGGACCTCGGAGACACCCTGCTCGGCTACACCCAGAGCAACGGCACGATCCCGCTCCGCGAGCGGATCGCGGCGCTCTACCCCGGATCGAACGTGGACCAGATCCTGGTGACCACCGGCACCGCCGAGGCCAACTTCCTCTCCGCCCTGACCACCCTGTCGCCCGGCGACGAGGTGGTCGCGATGATCCCGAACTACATGCAGATCATCGGGGCCTGCCGCTCGCTCGGCGCCCGGGTCATCCCGTTCCACCTGGTCGAGGAGGACGGCTGGCGCCCCGACCTCGACGCGCTGGACGCCGCGGTCAGCGACCGGACGAAGATGATCCTCGTCTGCAACCCGAACAACCCGAGCGGCGCGGTGCTGACCGAGCCCGAGATGGACCGGATCGTCGCGGCCGCCGAGCGGTGCGGCGCCTGGCTGCTCGCCGACGAGGTCTACCGCGGCGCCGAACTCAGCGGCGAGGAGTGCCCGACCTTCTGGGGCCGCACCGACCGGATCCTCCTGAACGCCGGCCTCTCCAAGGCGTTCGGACTCCCGGGCCTGCGGGTCGGCTGGACCGTGACCACCGAGGAGAAGGCCACCGAACTCTGGAGCCACCGCGACTACAGCAGCCTCGCGCTCAGCGCGATGTCCGACCGCCTGGCCCAGATCGCCCTCGACAAGCGTCCGCAGATCCTCGACCGCACGCGAACCATCATCCGCCGCCAGCTCCCCATGGTCTACGACTGGGTGGCGTCCCATGAGGACCACCCGGTGCGCCTGAGCTGGACCCCCCCGGTCGCCGGCGCCATCGCCGCGGTCCGCTACCACCACCCCATCTCCTCCGAGGACCTCATCGAGCGCCTCCGGATCGAACGCAGCCTCCTGGTAGTCCCCGCCCAGCACTTCGAGCTCGACGGCTTCCTCCGCATCGGCTTCGGCGCCGAACCCGAGGTCGTCACCGAAAGCCTCGCCATCATCAGCGACATGCTCGCCACGGTAGCCGCCGAGACCGCCGTTGCCGCGTAGCCTCGGAGCGCCGGCCTCCGGCCGGCATCGTCCGCCCCAGGCGGACGAAACGCGCAACGCCAACGGGCGTCATGCCGCATACGGCTTGGACCGCCGGTCTCCGACCGGCACCGCGGCGCTCCGCGCCGCGCACGTCACAACCCCACCAGGACAAGGCGGCCCCAACCCCGTCCCAGCGCGGCGGTGACACTTACGGCTGGGAACGCCGGCGTCAGCCGGCGTTCCAAGCCGTACGTGTCACCGCCGCGCTTGAACGAGGTGGGCGCCGCCT
>CAYUVU010000005.1:0-19431 GCA_964448205.1 uncultured Acidobacteriota bacterium | reverse complement strand
GGACTGGTGCAGGGCACCGAGTTGCTGGACCAGATCGGGACGCTCGGGCTTCTGATGCTGATGTTCCTCGCCGGCTTCGAGATCGACTTCCGGGCGCTGCGGCGGGGCGGCGCGGGACCCATCGGGCAGGCGCTCGTGGTGTTCGCCGGCACCTTCGCGCTCTCCTTCCTGGCCACGCTGTGGCTGGAGCTGCCGGTCTTCTACGCTC
The DNA here is from genome assembly GCA_964448205.1 of uncultured Acidobacteriota bacterium. Classification (GTDB taxonomy): domain Bacteria; phylum Acidobacteriota; class Vicinamibacteria; order Marinacidobacterales; family Marinacidobacteraceae; genus Marinacidobacterium. The sequence continues at coordinate 19,223 of CAYUVU010000005.1, read as the reverse complement.
CGCTCCTCGCCACCACCTCGGCCGCTCTCGTGCTGCCCAGCCTGAGGAGCGCCGGGATCACCACCGAGAGCCTCGGACAGGCGATCCTGGTTTCCGCGGTGATCGCCGACCTGGTGACCCTGCTGCTGGTGGCCGAGATCACCATCTGGGCGAGGGACGGCTGGGGGATCGAGCTGATCAACGGGCCGCTCCTGCTGGTGGCGGTCGTGGTGGTGCTCCGGGTGATGAAGCTGGTGCTCTGGTGGCATCCGCTCCGCGTGTCCCGGCTGTTCCGCAAGGACGACCCCGACGAGATGGGGATTCGCGGAGCGCTCGCCCTGCTGCTCATCTTCGTCGGACTCTCGACCGTGCTTGACGTGGAGCCGATCCTGGCGGCCTTCCTGGCGGGAGGCGTCTTCGCGCTGCTCTTCCATCCGCCGGAGGGGCTCCGCCACCAGCTCTCCGGGATCTCCTGGGGCTTCCTGATCCCCATCTTCTTCATCAACGTCGGCCTGCGTTTCGAGGTGGCGGCCCTCCTGAATCCGGAAGCGCTGGCGCGCGCCGGCGTCATTATCGGCGTGGCGTTCCTCGTCAAGTTCGTGCCGGCCCTGCTCTTCGTGTTCTGGGGTTTCTCGCTCCGGGCCGCCGCCGCGACCGGATTCCTGCTGTCGGCCCGGTTGAGCCTCGTCATCGCCGTCGCCACCGTGGGCCTCGAACTCGGGCTTCTCGACGAGACGGACCGGGCGATCGCGGTGATGATCGCCGCGGTCACCTCGCTGATCTGCCCGGTCCTGTTCCGCTCGGTCATCACCCACGGCAGCGCCCGGCGGCCCGGAGATCTCGTTTCCGCCCCGCCCCCGGGAACCCGGTAGACTTGAGCAGTCCGTGAGGAAAGTCACGCGGAATTCGAACGGCGATGCATCCCTGCTGAAACGCGCCGCTGCGCAGCGCTCATCGTTGCGCTTCGGTCGGAATACACGCGGTATTCCTCCCTCGCGCGCCTCGTCAGCCGGGCGCCTCGCCGTTCTCGGTTCTCACGCCACTTTCCCCACGGGCTGCCAAACCGTGGAGGCGCCCGCCATGACGAAGTCCCTCGCGAATGCCGTTACCCGGCGCTCGTTCCTGCGCACCACCGCCGCCGTTCCGGCTGCCTTCCCGGCCCTCCGGGCCGCCGCCGCCGACGACGAGGCGCTGTTCCGGATGGTGCGCTGGGAGTTCCCCTTCGAGGAGGACAAGGTGCCGATGAACGCGGCGAACCTGTGTCCCTCGCCGCGTTCGGTGGCGGACCGGGTGAGCGAGCTGACCCGCGACATCGATCACGACTGCTCGTTCCAGAACCGGGGGAAGTTCGGGGACCTGCGGGAGTCGGCGCGGGAGAAGGTCGCGGCGCAGCTCGGAGTCACCGCCGACGAGCTGGCGCTCGTCCGCAACACCAGCGAGGCGAACAACATCGTGAACGCCGGCCTGGAGCTCGGGAAGGGCGACGAGGTCGTCCTCTGGGATCAGAACCATCCGACGAACAACGTCGCCTGGGATGTCCGCGCGGCCCGCTACGGCTTCACGGTCCGCCGGGTGTCGGTTCCGAAGGCGCCCGCGGCAGCGGACGATCTCGCCGCTCCCTTCATCGAGGCCCTGGGCGCGAACACGAAGGTGATTGCGATCACCCACGTCTCGAACGTCTCCGGCATTCACCTTCCGGTGCGCCGGATCGCGGACGCCGCGCACGAACGCGGCATCCACGTCCACGTGGACGGAGCCCAGAGCTTCGGCGGGCTGTCGGTCGACGTTCCCGCGATCGGCGCCGACACCTTCACGAGCAGCTCCCACAAGTGGTTCTGCGGACCCAAGGAGTGCGGCGTGCTGGTGGTCCGCACCGAGACCATTCCGAAGGTCTGGCCGTCCGAGGTGGCCCCCGGCTGGGGCGGCGACGCCGACCCGGACCCGAGCGGGGCCCGTAAGTTCGAGTCCATGGGGCAGCGCGACGACGCCTGTCTCGCGGCGATGGGCACCACCGCCGAGTTCCACGGCGAGATCGGCCCCGGCCGGGTCGAGAAGCGGATGTACGACCTGGCGGGCCGCCTCAAGAAGGGCCTCCGTGAAGCCGGCATCCCGCTGGTGACCCCGATGGAGGACGCCCTCTCGGCGGGCGTCGTCATCGTCGAGGTGCCGGCCGAATCCCGGCGCGAGGTGTTCTCCCGGATGTACGACGAGCACGGCATCGCCGGCTCGACTTCCGGCGGGTTCCGGCTCTCACCCCACCTCTACAACACCGCCGAGCACGTGGAGCGCGCGCTCGCGGGCCTCAAGGGCCTCCGTCCGCTGATCGTCGCGTAGGGGAGCGCCGGCCTCCAGCCGGCATCGCCCGCCGGGAAGCAGGGAAAACGCGGGAACCGCCCGTGCCCCGACCCCGGAACGAGGGGTGTCCGGACCGTTACCTCCGGGTCGCCCGCGCCGCCACTCCGCGCAGCATCCGCCGGAAGATCAGCCAGTGGACCGGGTAGAGCCCGTACCAGTAGACGAGCCCGCTCAGTCCCAGGGGGTCGAAGACCGCCGTCTGGGTGATCCGGCTGCCGCCGCCGACCGGCTCCACCTCGAATTGGAGCCACGCGCGGCCGGGCACCTTCATCTCCGCCTGGAGCCGGAGGAGGCGGTCCTTCTCCCATGCCTCGACCCGCCAGAAGTCGAGCGGCTCGCCGGTCCGGAGTTCCACCGGATGACGGCGGCCCCGCCGCATCCCGACGCCGCCCACGAGGAGATCGAGGAAACCCCGCAGAACCCAGAGCCAGGTCGCGAAGTACCACCCCTGGCGGCCACCAATCCGCTGGATCGGAGCGAACGCCCGCGCCGGCCCCGCCGGCACCTCGACCTGCTGGCGGTCCACGAGCCGGGATCCGAAGCGCCGGCCGCCCCAGCCGGAGGTCTTCCCGCCCGAGGAAACCGCGTCGCTCCAGCGAGTGGCCGCCATCTCGCGGTCTTCCGCCTCGAGGGCGCGCGCGATCGCCTGCCCGACGGTCAGGGGACGCACCGGGAAGGTCCTCAGGGCCGTGCTGCCGTGGACGACGGTTTCGTTCCGCAGGCTCCCGATGAGCTTCTTGCCGACCCGGGCGTAGAGCGGGGTCACCAGACCCAGCCACAGGCTCGAGAGGCGCGTCGTCAGGAACGGCACCGGGACCATGACGCGGCGCACTCCGATCTGCCGCGCGTATTCGTCCATGAGCCCGCTGTAGCTGACCTGGTCGGGGCCGCCGATTTCGAAGACGGCGCTTTCCTTGCCCTCGAACTCCAGGCCGCCGACGAGGTAGGCGATCACGTCGTCGATCGCGATCGGCTGCGTGGGCGTCCGCACCCAGCCCGGGGTGACCATCACCGGCAGCTTGTTCACGAGGGCCCGGATCATTTCGAACGACAGCGAGCCGGAGCCGATCACGATGGAGGCCCGGAACTCCACCACCTGGGGACCCGCGGCCGCGAGGATGCCGCCGACCTCCTGGCGGCTCCGCAGGTGCGCGGAGAGTTCGCGCCCGCCGAGGCCGCCCAGGTAGATGACCCGCCGGACCCCCCGCTCCCGCGCGGTGCGGGCGAAGTTCCCGGCGCCGACCCGGTCCTGCTCCTCGAAGTCGCCGGCGGCGCCCATCGAGTGCACGAGGTAGTAGGCGGTGTGGACGCCGTCCAGCGCAGCCCTCAGGGAGTCGGGCTCCAGGACGTCGCCGCCGACGATCCGGGTCGCCGGAGCGAAGCGGTTCCGAAGGAACTCCGGGCGGCGGGCGAGACAGCGGACCCGGTAACCGCGGGTCTCGAGGGCCGGAACGAGCCGGCCTCCCACGTAACCGCTCGCGCCGGTGACGAGGACGAGGGGAGATTCGGCGAGGTTCCGGGACGGGACTGCCGGAGACCCTTCGGCGCCGCCTGACCGACCGTCGAACACTTGTTTGTCTTTGTTGCTTGAAGGTTAGACGCTCAGCGAGGGCGGAGTGGCGAGGGGCCGGACCCTCCCGGCGCATGAGGTCCGTCCCGCCGCCCGCCTGCGGCGGGCTGTGCCGGCTCAAGCCGGCGTTCCAAGCCGGCGCCGCCGCCAGCCGGAGTTGGTTCGCTGCTGCCGGTAGGGGCGCCCGGGCGGAACTCAGTAGTCGATGCCGCGCTGGGCCTTGATCCCCTTGGTAAAGGGGTGTTTCACCTCGCGCATCTCGGTGACGAGATCGGCGTAGTCGATGACTTCGCGGCGGGCGCCACGGCCCGTCAGGATGACGTTCGTCGCGGGCGCGCGTGCCTGAAGCGCCTCCAGGACCGCCCCCGTCTCCAGGTAGTCGTAGCTCATCACGACGTTGATCTCATCGAGGACCACGAGGTCGAAGTCTCCCGAGGCCAGCATCTCCCGGGCGGCGGCGAGCGCGCCGGACGCCACCTCGACGTCCCGGGCGCGGTCCTGGGTATCCCAGGTGAACCCTTCGCCCATGGCGCGCCAGACGACGTGGTCCGGGAAGCGCTCGAAGAACTGGCGCTCGCCGGTCTTCCACTCTCCCTTGATGAACTGCACCACGGCGACCCTCCACCCCCAGCCGAGGCCGCGCGCGATCACGCCGAAGGCGGAACTGGACTTGCCCTTCCCGTCCCCGGTATGGACCAGCACGAGCCCGCGGCCCGGATCACTCGCCGCCGCGCGCTTCCTCCGGACCTCCGCCTGGAGCGTCCGCATGCGTTCCCGGTGGCCGGTCGCTTCGTCCACGGGTCTCGTCATGGTCCGCCTGTCGCCGCGCCATGGTACGAGCTTGGGCCGGGGGCCTCCGTGCCCGGATCACGGTCGGCCGGACCCCGGACCCGGCCCTACCCGGGGATCAGGTCCGACCCGACGAAGGCCCTTTCGATTTCCTCGCGGTCCTTCCTTTCCCGGTTCGGGGTAACGGCGAACACGGGCCAGAGCTGGTTGTAGAGCGGCACCACGTACTCCGCCACGCCGTGGCGCGGCTTGCGGTGCCGCACGACCAATCCAAGCAGCTTGAGCGCCAGGATGCGCGCCTTCCGGTCCGCGGAGCGCAACGGGAAACTGACAATGGCCAGGGCCGTCCTTTCCGCCTGGTCCACCGCGCCCAGCGAGAGCCACAGCTTTCCCCAGTCCCGAAGGGCCTCCAGGTCGAACTGGCCGCCATCGTCAAACCGGCCGAGCGCAATCCGCACCAGTTCCGCCACGATCATGTCGTCAAGATCGGAACCCTCCTCGACCAGCGGCTGACTCGAGGATCGCCGCTGTTCCAGCAACACCCGGAGGGCTCCCGGACCCACCCCCTCCCCCCGCGCCTGGTCGAGCAACCACTGATCGTTGCCTCGCCCGTACTGCATCGCGTAGCGCGCCGCCAGCTCGGCGGCAACCGACGCTTCCGGATGCGTCTGGAGGTGCTGCCGGCAGAACCGGCAGTGAGCCCAGACCGCCTCCGCGAGAGCGCGAACCACGGGGGGCTCGAGGGGTCGGCTGAACTCGCGCCGTTGCGGAATGGCGAGTAGCGCGACCAGGAACCAGTGCTGGGCCATCTGCTCCGCCATCGCGAACCCCTCGCGATCCTCCTCGGCGTCCCAGACGCTCAGGGGAAGGTCCCGGCATTCGTCGGCGACCCAGGCGCGGAGATCCAGGTCCTTGCGCGCGAGGGCGAGGGCTGCTCCCAGGCCTTCGAGCCATTCCCGGTCCGTCCAGGAGGCCCAGTCGGGCGCCAGGTAGTGGCCGTCTCGCTGTTCCGCCAACTGCCGCCGATGTTCATCGAGGGTGGCCCGCGCGAGTTCCTCCGCTCGTCCCGGAGCCGATTCGCGGATTTCCCGGGCTATCGCCATCTGGTGGCGCACCCAGTGCCTTCCGCGGCCGGGCAGAAGCCCCAACTGGAAATGCGAGAGCAGGTGCGGGGATCCGGACTCGCGAAAGAGCCTCGCGGCCAATGCTGTGCTTTCGTCCTCGATTCGGGTCAGGAGCCGGGGCTTTTGTCCACCGCCCGACACCGACCAGGCCCGCGAAGCCTGATTCAGGAGCTCGCCGATCCACCGCAGACAGTCCGTCGGTTCCAGGCCGGCCAGGCGCTCCAGGAGTCGGAATACCGGGTTCCCGACGGCATCGGAGGGATGTTCCAGCGCCTCGCCGGGGTCCCGCTTCCCCGCGGGGGCGCCGGAAGGGTCTCGTCGCGGGGCCCGGCTGTCGTCCAGTTTCCGCGCCGCGCCGAGGACATGCACGATGGCCAGCGCAATGGCCGTGTCGGCGGATTGCTCCGTGATCCATCCCACGATCGCGCCCGGATCGTGAGCAGGCGTCCGGGCCGCCATGCGCCGCGCCGCTCTGGCCTGCATGGTCGGCGCCTCGAGTCTCGAGACAAGCCCGGCAGCCTGGTCCGGGGCAAGCTCCACCGCGAGATCGATCAGATTGCCCACCGTCGGATGGAGTCCCTGATTCACCAGTTCGAGGCTTTCTTCTTCGAGCCGCGCGAACGCGGCCACCACCCCGTCCCGGGACACGGCTCCCCGGAAGCTGGTGGACTCCGCGTTCTCCAGGCCGGTGGACCGATCGTCGTGCCGCACCCGAGCCTCGACCCGGTTCAGTGCGTTCACCGCCGCGTCCACCAGGGTCCGGATCTCTCCAGCGGCCCAACGCCGTTTGATCCTGGCAGCCGACAGATCGAGCCCGACCGATCCGATCGCCCAGACCGCATCTTCGGAGCGCCGGGGACCGACCCCCTCGATCACCAGGTCGGCGACCATCGCGGCGCGGTCCGGCTTCAGCCACCTGACGTGCGCGCCCGATTCGAACCAGTCGCCGATCGTTGCGATCGCGCGGTCCTGGTCGGCCGGCGGCACATGCCTGCGGATCATCGGCTCGATGTTGTCGAACACCGACCCCCTGGCCCCCGGCGCCGCCCCGGCGCTGAAGATCCGCCAGACGGTCTCGCGGGCCTCCGTTGACAGGGAGACATCGCCGCCCGGTTTCGCCGGCATCAGGAGATCTCGCGGACAAGCACGTCCGAGGCGGGCGTGTCCCGATCCAGGGCCCACAACTGTTCCGCCTCCGCGCGGTAGACCCCGTAGGGAAGACTCACGAAGGTCACGCCGAAACGGTTCCATCCGTTGAACGAGTTCGTCATCAGGACCTCGCGTCCGGGAGTGATCAGGTAACGGTCGTGAAAGCACCCCCGCTCATCCGATCGATTCACGAAGGTCCGCACGGTCACGTCGGCCCGGATCTTTCGCAGGTAGCGGCTCCACCAGGCGGGAGCGTCGCCCGGTTCGCGCTCCGCGCACAGAATCCGCAGGGGCTTGCCCCGAATCGCTGTACATACGTCCACAAAGAGCTGGGCTACCGGGTCCGCCATCGTGTGTCCGACAAAGCACGGATCGGCGAGATAGATCGGCCCCGGGCGGTCGTCCTCGTGCGAAAAGAGATCGAGGAAATGCCGCGCCGCCTCCGCGAACCGTCCGGGGCCGAACCGCACCAGGTTGGCGTCCCGGCGGGCGCCGGCCTCCCGCTGCTGCGCCACCCGGTGGAGCCACTGTTGCCGGATACCCCGATCGAGCCGGGCGGTCCGCCCGAAGCGTCCCGAGCCGGCGGCGGCCGGGCGGGACGGATGGACCCGCTGTGGAACGCGCGCGATGGGGTCCGGACCCCGTCGCAGCGGATCGTCGTCCCGCTGGCCCGGGTGGACCGCCTCCACGCCGGGCAGGTTCTCCACCAGGTCCACGTACTGCCCGTCGAAGTCGCGGCAGACGGCGAAGCCGGTACGGTCCACCTCGGAGACCAGCTCGATCGTCGTCTGTCCGGGAATGACGGGCACTTCCCTGCGAAGCACTTCGTCCCCGCTGTGACTTGCCCACACGGTCGCGCGATATGTCTCGGGGAGGAGCCCCTTGGCTTCGACGTGAAGCCGAAGGGTCCGGTCGTGGTGTGCGCTGAGTCGGCACGTGATCGCGTCTTCGGCGGCGGCGACCAGGAGGTTTCCGACCCGCTCCGGACATCGGTCGAGCGGAAAGCCAAGACGGCGCAGCGCCACGCGCAATCGTCCGGCAAGCGGATCCGACAGCGACAACCATCGTTTGTGGGGTTCGTCCTCGAAACTCCAGTATTCGGTGATCGCGGCGCTGTGCATCGAGAACGGACTGCGTATCGACATCTCCGACCGGCGCCGGTAGTCGCGGTAGGCCCAGTGGTTCCTCGGGTTGTCTTCGAGGACGTAGTGCGTTTCCTGTCCGTTTGCCTGAAGTACTCCCGATGCAAGGATGCTGTCGACTCGTTTGCAGCATTCCTCGTACGAACCGTTGAAGGACAGGAGACTCAGGTCGTCACCGAGCTCCTCCTGCGTCCACGTCGCATCCGGTTCGCTTGACCACGGTCCGAGGGCCTCGCGCTTCCGATGACGCATCAGGGTGAACAGGTTCCGCGCAACACGGCCTGGTGGGCGCCAGGCAAGGACGGTGAGTCGCCCGATCCTTTCCCCCTGATCGAGGAACGTCAGACTGATGCGCTTGGGCGGAACAAACGGAAGTCCCCGTGTTCCCGCCCACTTCACCGCCTCGTCAAGAGGAACCGAGACACTGCGGCCCTGCCGTCGAACCGCCAGGTGGCGCCGGTGTATGTGTTGACGAACGTAGTTTTCCTGTTTGCCTACGGCGAGAGCCAACTCGGAAACTGTGAGATTCATGGTCCCTTCCTCATCTCCAACGTAAACATGTGTCAATCCCACCTGTCACATATCCCATGGAACGACCGCATCCCGCATGCGGACAAAGATGATTTCTTCCTGCGTACGACGTACTTGCATTGTTTCACAGCGGGATGCCGGTTCACACAGTCCCAAACCGCAGAATGTCCATGAAATCTGACTGTAACGACCGTAATGACCATCGGTCACGTACGAGTGTCAGGAACACCGGGATCTCCACGACAACCCGGTGATCCGTAGCTGTCGCGGTTTTGGCCAATGTTTGGCGCAGGAAATCTGGTTGCGGTTACGTTTGCGCGTCACCGCATGTTCCAGAAAGTGTCACCTCGGACCACGGCGTCCCGCCGTGATGCCCCCCCGCGGCAGGGTGGCGACCCCCGGACAGGACAACGGGTCCACACCGCCGGGACATGCGTGCCGCCTGCCCGACCATGGCCCCGATCGGGCGGAACCGCGAGGCGGAAAACCTCCCGGCGCCACCCTCTTGCCTCGAGCCGCCGGCGGTCCGGCAGCGGCGAACGGGCCGCCCCCGTAGCGCAGCCCGCTACGGCCCCGACGACGTCCCCAGGTTCCAGACGATGGTGCCGACCAGACTCCTTCCCGGAGCCAGGACGGCACGCGAGTCGGCGCTGATGGGATACGCGGCGTTCAGGAGGTTGCGGCCGGAGAAGCGCAGTTCCGCGCCGCCGCTCAGGGGGAACCCGAGAGCGGCGTCGAGCCGCGCGTAGGCGTCCATCACGGCTTCGGTCGGTCCGGGGTCGCGGTCCGCGGCGAAGGCCAGCAGTACGACCTCGGCGAAGCTCTGCGCCGGCAGGCGGCGGCGCAGGCCGGCCCGGAAGTTGGCGGGAGGCACGCCGTCGAGAGCGGCGCCGCCGTCGGCCACGCCGTGCGTGAGACCGGCCGAGAGATCCAGCAGGAACGGGGCGTTCGGGGCTCCGACCTGGACCTCGAACTCGACGCCGGAGAGGGTCGCCTCTCCCCGGTTCCTGAAGAAGTACAGGTCTTCTCCGTCCTCATGGCGTTCGATGAGGTCGGAGATCCGGTAGCGATAGGCGTAGAGGCCGCCGTGGACCCCGTCACCGTCGTAACGAAGCGAGAGGTCCGACTGGAGCGAACGTTCGGGAGTCAGATCGGGATTCCCGAACACGATCCCGCGGCCGCTCAAGCCGGCGTAGTAGCGGTCGGACAGCGTCGGGTCGCGGAATCCCCGTGAGAGCTGGCCGGTAAGGGCCACCCCGCGCCTCAGATCGGCGCGCAGCGCGAGAAACCCGCTGAGCGCGCCGTGACTGGTGGTTTGACGCTCGTGGCCCTCGACCAGCCCCGACTGCGTCGCCACCGCGGAAAGGCGGGCTCCGGCGCTCCCGGCAAGCCGTGGGGCCAATGGGGTCTCGGCGTGGCCGTACACCGACGCTTCCCGGCGCAGGGCGCCATCCAGCCCCGAACGGCGCGCCGTGGCGATCAGAATCGGATCGTCCGGTCCGCCCCGGGTCTCCGAATAGATCCCGAACCGGCTGAGGAACTCGGTTCCCAGTTCGATGCGGCCATCGCCGAACGGCCGGATGCCGCGCCCGCGGAACATGAAGTCGTGCGCGGCAACCTCGGAGTCGGCCGTTTCGCCGTTCAGCTCCCGCCGGGTCACCAGTCGATGCGCCCCGACAAAGGCCGTGGTGTCCAGCCGCGCGAACCCCCAGCGGGGCGCGAACTGGTAGTCGGTGACCAGCCGGAGGGAGTCTTCATCGGGATAGGACGTCTCGGCCGCAGACCGCCGCGGCCGTCCGACGTTGCGTCCCGCGTCGTATTGCAGGGCCACTCCCAGATAACCCCCGCCGAGGTCTCTCGCGGCCCGGAGCAGCATCCCGTAGTCCTCGGCGCCCGAGCCTTCGACCCTGCCCTCGGGACTCGAATAGTCGGAGAAGACCCGTCGCCGCGCCTGGGCCAGGAATCCGGTGCCCAGAGCGGACCCCTGGACTTCCGCCCCGAAACTGGCCTCCGGGAGACCGGCTCCCAGGGTCCCGCGAGCCCGCGCTCCGACGGGACCGCCGGGTATCGGCCGGCGGGTCCGGGCGTGGATGACTCCTCCGAACGCGTCGGAGCCGTACGACACCGAGGAGGGACCGCGCACCACCTCCACGGTCTCGAGGAAGAACGGGTCCAGGAAGGACGCGCTGGCGCCGGCCCGTCGTTCCGAGGTGACCCGGGCCCCGTCGAGGAGGAGCACCGTTCTTCCGCGCGAGAGGCCGCGGATCGAGGGCACGCCCGCGTGCAGATCGCTGCCGCGGCTTCCTCCGGGCACCGCTTCGAGCACATCGGTGAGCCGTGGCGCCTGCCGCACGCGAATCGCCTCCCCGGAGATGACGGCCGGAGCGTTTCCCGGGGTCGCTTCCGTGTGCGGCACCGCGCCGCTGGTGATCGTGACGCTCTCGTGAAGGGACAGGGCCTCCACCCGGATCTGCAGTTCTTCCGCGTCGAAGGACTCGACGAAGACGGGCGTGGTGTACCGGTCTCCGGGAAGCACGACCAGCACGTGGAACGGGGGCGCCGGGTCCGGCAGCCACTCGAACCGGCCCTCGCTGTCGGTCACCGCGGACCCGGGGTGCCCGAGAATCTGGACGATCGCTCCGGGTGCCGGCTCGCCGCTCGAGAGAACGACCCTGCCGGTGAAGGCGGACGCGGACGCGGCGCAACTCAGGGCGAGGAGGACCGCTAACGCAAAACGCACCCGGTGCATGTACCGGGAATCTAGCCCGCCGCTTTTGGCGGCACGGTGGCGCGGGGAACTACGTGCGCCGCCTCGCCGCCGCGAAGGCGGCGCCGAAGAGGCCCGAGATCAACCCGAGCACCAGGATCCCTCCCACCTGAACCCAGTCCGCGAAGGTCGCCGGGTTCACGATCGGCTGGAGTCCCGCCATCAGCGAGAAGCCGGCCCCGGGTTCGAGCCGCGCCGCCTTCAGCGCTCCCAGCAGGACGGCGAAGGCGAACACCGTCCCCCCGCCGAGCAGCGCGGACAGCCCGAAGCGGTGGGCAAGCCTCGTGGAGAGCCGGGGGGCCTCCGGCTCGTCTCCCGCGCCGAGGCGGATCCTGGGGTCGCGAACCCCCAGGGGCGAGAAGCGATGGAGGAGGACCAGGCCGGGGATCCCCATCGCCATGGTGGACAGGAAGAAGGTCCGCCAACCCAGAGCGTCCACCGCGAAACCGCTGAACGGACCCGCGAGCAGGCGCGGCAGAGCGAAGAGTCCGGAGAAGAGCGCGTACTGCGTCGCGGAGAAGCGCTTTTCGGTGATCCGCAGCAGGAGGACCGAGAACGCCCCGGTCCCGAGTCCCCCGGTGAACAGTTCGAAGGCGGAGGCGCCGTACATCCACGCCAGGCTCCCCTCGGCGCCGGCGACGAAGAAGTAGCCGAGGTTCGAGAAGATCTGGAGCACTCCGAAAGCCCAGAGCGCCGGGCCGAGTCCGGCTAGCGTGGTGAAGAGCCCCCCCGCGAAGGTGCCGACGATGGTCACCACCGCCCCCACGGTGGCGAGCGCGATCCCCCGGTGTCCGGCCCCGTAGCCCATGTCGATCAGGAAGGGCCGCGTCAGCGACTGGGCCAGGTTGTCCGCGAACTTGTAGAAGAAGACGAACGCGAAGATCTCGAAGGCCCGGGGCCGGGACAGCGCCTCGAGGAAGGGCTTCCAGACCGCGTCGCGCAGCGTGCGGGGCGGATCGAAGCGCTCCTCAGGCTCCGGGGCGCGCCAGGTCACGAGCAGCATCGGCAGGAAGAGCAGCCCCAGCAGCGCGTTCACCACGCCCCAGCCGTAGAGAGCCGCCGCGCTGATCGCGCCGCCTCCCGCAACCACCATCGCGGCCCGGTAGAGCGCCACCCGGGCGCCCACCGCCACCCCGTGCTCCTCGGGACGCAGCACCTCCACCGCGTAGGCGTCCACCACGATGTCCTGCGAGGCCGAGGCGATCGCCACCGCCAGCGCCAGCGCGGCCACCACCCAGATGGCGTCGGGATGGTCCCCGGCGCCCCCGAGCACGATGCAGAGCCCGAGGAGCGCCACCTGGGTGACCGCCATCCAGCCCCGCCGGCGTCCCCAGAAACCGGGGACGTATCGGTCCATGAAGGGCGACCAGAGGATCTTGAACGCCCAGGGGATCTGCGCCAGGTTGAAGAGGCCGACGATGCGGATGTCCACTCCGATGTCCCGCATCCAGTCCGGGATGGCGAACCAGACGAGGCCGAGGGGGATTCCCGAGGAGAAGGAGAGGAGAGTGACCGAGAGCGTCCGCCAGGAGCGGAAGGCGGCGAGGATCGTCCGGTAGTCGGTCACGGCTCAGTCGTGCGGAAGCGGGTCAGGAGCCAGCCCACGGCGAAGGTGGCGAGCGAGCCGACCATAACGTCCCAGGTCCAGGCGAGCGGGAACCCCGCCAGCCGGACCAGCGCCGGGGCGGCGAACCCGCCGCCCATCCCGATCAGCACCGCGTTGGGCTGCGCCCGCGGGAAGAAGACCGCGAGCAGGAAGGCCCCGACGGTGGGGCCCGAGGCGTAGGACAGGATCGACAGCCCGGCCTCGAGCGCCGACGGCGCCCGCTGCGCGATGAGCGCCACCGCCGTCTGCACGATGCCCCACACCACGACGAACTGCCGGCCCACCCGGACCTGTCCCGCCTCGTCGTCCGCGGCCCGGCCGGCCGCCGCCCGGCGCCGCTTCCAGGGCAGCCAGAAGTCCCGCACCGTGGTGGAGGCGAGACTCACCAGGGACGGCGAGAGGGCCGCCGCCACCACCGCGGCGAGCGTGATCCCGGCGGCGGCGCCGGACAGGTGCTCGGCGACGAAGGTCGGGAGCACCTCGTCGGGCCGCGCGAACTCGCGTCCTCCGTAGTAGTGCCAGAGCCAGGCGCCGATGCCCAGGAAGAGCGCGAACTGGAAGAGCGCTCCCACCCCGGAGAGGACGAGTCCCGCCTGGGCATGACGGAGCGAACGCGCGGCGAGCAGCCGCTGCGCCAGGTACTGGTCCGCCCCGTGGGTCGCGAAGGTAAGGAAGAATCCGCCGATGACGCCCGCCCAGAGGGTGTAGGGGATGGTCAGGTCGAAGGCCGGAAGCGCCACGTCGAACTTGCCGGCCTCGCGGGCGGCCGAAATCCACCCGAGCGGCTCCGCGCCGCTCCCCTGCCAGAGCGCCGCGACCACGATCCCCGCCCCGACGAGGTACACGCCGAGCTGGATGACGTCGGTCCAGATGGTGGCCTTGACCCCGCCCTCCTCGGAGAACGCCACCATGGCCGCGGCGAGCGCGACGATGCACCACCACTCCGGAATCCCCGCCACGATCGCGACCATGAGGGCCGCCGCGTGCAGCCGGACGCCGTCGGCGAGGTTGCGGTACACGAGGAAGATCGCCGCCGCGGCGCTCCGTACCCGGGCGCCGAAGCGTTTCAGGAGGAGTTCGTAGGTCGTCACCACCTCGCCGCGGAAGTAGGCGGGGAGCAGCACCAGCGCGATCCCCACCCGGCCCAGCAGGAACCCGACGGCCAACTGGAGGAAACCGAAGTTGCCCTCGTAGGCGAACCCCGGAATGGACGTGAAGGTGAGGACACTGGTTTCGGTGGCCACCACGCAGGCGGCCACCGCCCAGAAGGGCGCCGAGCGGCCGGCAAGGAAGAAACCGGTGACCGAGCGGTCCCGCCGGCCCACCCAGATCCCGAAGGCGGTGATCCCCGCGAGATAACCGAGGACGACGAGGACGGTGGAGGCCGAGACCATCAGCGCGCGGAGTCAGGCCGGCCCCGCGTGACCACTATCCGGCCCGGACGATCCGGCCCCGGGAGTTGACCCGGAAGCCATCGGGGAGGACGCGCTCCACCCCCGGACGGTGGCCGCGGATTTCCCACTCGAGGTCGGCGAAGAGTTCCGCGATGGCGATCCGCACCCGCACGGAGTCCTCTTCGTCCGAGACGAAGGCCTCGAGAAGCGCTTCCCGGGTGTCCGGATCCGCGTAGCCGCGGAGCGCGGCCACCGCGGCGATCCGCACCGTGTCGTCGCTGCTCGCCAGACACCGCGCCACCGGGGCGGCGACCCGCTCCGCCTCCAGCCCGGCGAGGAAGTCGAGGATCTGGACCGCCTTGGCCCCCCGGATCGCTACCGGATCTCCGTCCTGCAGCACTTCGAAGAGGAACGCGGCCAGCTCGCCGTCCGGGAGCAGCTTCGCGAGCGCGTCCATCGCCCAGGTGATCTCGTCGTGGCCCTTCAGGTAGCGCTTGACGGGTGCGGAGGCACGGTCTCCCAGTTCGACCAGGAGGTCGCGGACCCAGCGCTTTTCCTTGTCATCCTGTTCCAGGTTCCCGGAGGTGATGGTGAAGCGCCGGGCGAGCTGGTAGATCGCTTCGGGCGTGCCGATGCGGACGAGCCGCTCGGCGGCGTCCATCCGGGGCTCCGGCTGCGCGTAGCGCTCGGTGAGCGTCTTGGCGGCGCGCCGGATCCGGGCCGCCTCCCGCCCTTCCCGGGAGAGCAGATCGAGGATCACGGGGCTGGGTCCCCTTCCCCGATGCGGTGGAGCGGCACGTTCTGGATCCCGTAGCGCTCCCAGGCGCGGTAGTCGAAATGCCACCACTCGTGCTCGTAGACGTCGAACCCCTCGCGCTCCATGACCTGCCGCAGCAGCTCGCGGAGCCAACGCTGCTCCGAGGTTCCCCCGACGTAGCGCGGGAAGGCGCGTTCCGAGAACTCGTCGTAGCCGGACACGAAGACCTGCACCTCGCCGGTCGCGCGGTCGTAAAGGCCGATGTCCACCGCCGCGCCCCGGTTGTGCCGCGATCCCGACGCGGGATCGGCCACGAAGATGCGCTGATGCTCGGGAGTCGCGTCGAAGAACATCTTGGTGACCCGCCAGGGCCGGTAGCCGTCCTGGACGATCACTCCGTATCCGTGGTCGCCGAGGGCGGCGTGCGCCCGGGCCAGCGCCTCGGCCGCGGGGCGCTGCAGGAAGGCGTCGGCGACCTGGTAGAAGGCGGTCCCCATGAAGTTGTTCTCGCCCGCGTAGCGGACGTCGAGCCGGATCGTGGGGTCGAGGTCGGTCAGGCGCACGAGGTCCGAATCAAGGAAGTCGCCTTCCTCGACGGGCGGAGAGCCCGCATCGGCGAGACGGCGGAGTTCCTCGACCGGAAGCAGCGGCTCGATGCGGAAGGTCCCCTCCCCCGGTCCGGGACGGCGCTCGAAGACGATTCCGGACAGGTCGGCGCCGGTGACGCGGCCGCCGGCGTCCCGGAGGAACCGGAGCGACTCGCCGGGATAGAGGCCGCGGTCCGGGAAGTGGAAGCGGTCCGGATCGTCGGGGTCGGCGGTCAGCGGGTAGCGCTCGAGCCATTCGATCAGCACGGTGAGCGCGCCGTCCCGCTCGAACACGAACAGGATGTTGTGGTCCCAGCCGTACTCGCCGATCAGGGGCAGGAACGCCGCCGACGGCGGAGGCGGACGGGGTGCGGGGACGCGCCGGAACTCCCGGTCGCCGATGCCCAGGGACCGGATCTCTCCCGCGCCGTCGCCCGGCACGGCGATCTCGGGGCCGAAGGAAAGGCGGGAATCGGCGATCAGCACCCCCGGTGTCCCGGAGGCGCGAAGTTCGAGAGTGGCGCTCCCGATCTCGAGCTCGGCGCGGCCGCCGCGGGCGAGCACCCGGAGGTTCGCGCCGTCCTCAGCCTCATAGATGCCGTGGAGCCGGGCCGGGAGGCCCTCGGGAAGCGGCTCGGAGCGGGGAAAGGAGACCTCGGCTCCGGAACGGAGCCCGAGCGCTCCCCGCAGCGCGAGTTCGGCGATCCGGGACACCACCGCGTTCGTGAAATCCACGTTGCTGACCGCCACGACGCCGAGGCCGGCTTCGGGGAGAAACGCCAGTTCGGTGGAGTAGCCGTAGATCGCACCGCCGTGGCGAACGATCCGGTGGGAGGTGGTTTCGCCGGCGGCGTCCGGGGCTTCGAGCGAGCCGACGAAGAAGCCGAGCCCGAATCCCGAGGGCTCGGGATCACCGGGGTCCGCCGGGAACTGCACCCGCCACATCCCGGCGAGTGCGTCCGCATCCAGCACTCCCGGGAGTTCGCCCCCCGCCAGCAGGGTCAGGAACCGGCCCAGATCGCGGACCGAGGTCACCATCGAACCGGCGGGCGCCATGCCGAGCGGGAAATCGGGAGCCGGGAACTCGCGGCCGTCATAGCTCCACATCGCGGCGTGGGCGACGCGTTCCGCCGGTGCGGCGGCCAGCGAGAAGGAACTGGATTCAAGGCCCAGCGGCGCCAGCACTTCCTCCGTTACCGCCTCCGCGAAAGGCTTGCCCGCGGCGTGCTCGAGCACCCGCCCCACCACCGCGATCCCGGCGTTCGAGTACTTCTGCCGCGTTCCCGGAGGAAAGACGAGCGGGACGCCGTTCAGGCTCTCGACGGTCGCGGCGAGCGAGGGATCGGTGTCGTCGAAGTAGTGCCCCACCGGCGGCTCGCGCACCAGCCCGGCGCGGTGGGCCATCAGCCGACGCAGCGTGACCCCGCCCTCTTCCGGAACGTTCGCGGGCTGAAACCCCGGAAGGACCTCCGAGACCTCGCCGTCGAGGTCCAGCTCGCCGGCATGGTGCCGCGCCACCACGGCGATGTCGGTGAAAAGCTTCGACACCGACCCGACCCGGAAGAGCGTGTCCGCGTCGGCCGGCACGCCGGGACGCGCCTCCCCGAAACCCCGCGCCCAGACGACCTGGTCGCCGTCGGTGATGGCGAGCGCCAGCGCCGGGATCCGCTTGTGTTCCATTTCGGCCTCGACGAAGTCGGCGAGTCGCCCCGCCAGCTCCTCGTAGCCGGACGCCGGCCCGACCGTGGCGGGTTGCGGCGCATCGGGCGCGGCGCAACCGGCGAAGAAACCCAGGGCCAGGGCCCCCAGGCCGCGGGATCCGCCCGTCAACGGGGTCCTCCGCGACCCTGGCCGTTCCGGCCGTCACCGGTCCACGCCGGATCGTCGAGGGTGTCGGGAGCCGGTCCGCCGAGTTCCCGTCCCGGAGGGCGGCCGCCGAGCGCGTCGTCGAAGAAGTCCACGATCCGGTTCCAGAAGATTCCCGGCAGCGGATAGGCGTCGAACCCGTGCTCGCCGCCCGGGAGGATCCACCGCCGCGAGGGCAACCCCGCTTCCCTCCGGGCCTCGTGGAGTTCGAGACTGTGCTCGGGAGGAACCTGCCGGTCCCGGTCGCCGTGCACGAAGAGGACGGGACCGGGGATGTCCGCGATGACCTCGATGGGCCGGACCTCCCGGATGCGAAGGCCGGTTCGAGCCCGGACGAAGAGCGCGAGCGGCCCCCGGAGCGCCGGGATTCCTCCCCGCATTTCGAGCATGGAGCCGGCCGCCCGCCACAGGTCGGCATAGGGGGCGTCGAGCGCGAGCGCGGGAAGGTCCCCGAGGGCGGCAGCCGCGTAGATCGCGGACGCGGCGCCGTTCGAAGTCCCGAAGACGACCACCCGCGACGCGTCGGTGTCCGGGCGCGAGCGCAGGTAGGCCACCATCGAGCGGACGTCGTGCCGCTCGTTCCAGGTGTAGGTGATGTATTCGCCGTCGCTCGATCCGCGGCCCGAGAGGTCCATCGTGAGGATCCCGTAACCCCGCGCGTGCAGGAACTCCGCGCCGTGGTCGAGCGCCTGGTACCGGGAAGAATGGGCGCCGTGCACCCACACCACGGCCCGGCCGTCGCTGTCCTCGGGGGGCGGGATCCACCATCCCCGCAGGGTGTGGCCGCTCTCCGAGTCCAGGGCGACCTCCTCGTACGGAAGTCCGAGGTCCCCCGGGTGGCGGACGTAGCGCGAGAGGCGGAGCGGCAGCGTGAGTTCCTCGCCGCTCCGCATGACCGTGAGATCCACCGTCTCGCCCGCGATCCGGGTGCCGATGAGTCCCCCCATCGCTTCCCGCGCGTCGGAGTAGGCGACGCCGTCCACCGCGGTGACCCGGTCCCCGTCCCGCAGTCCCGCCTCCCGGCCCTGGGCGGTGACCCGGCGCATCACGAACCCTGCGGCGTCCTCCGCGGGGCGGGAGAAACCGATGAACGCCACCCCGGGCGGCGGCCCGTCGGCGGGCGGCATGACGCCGCCGAACCCCGGACTGTCCACACTCCGCCGGAGCCCGGTCGTGTAGGCCAGCGCCATCCGGTCGAGCAGCCGGACTCCGAACGCCACCGGAACGAGCGCCAGGACCACCGCGGAGACGATCAGCAGCCTCCGGTGCAGGACACGCATCGCCCGTGATTCTAGGAGACGCGGCGCGACCGGGAGCGCCGTTACTCAGACCGGCACGCGCAGCGCTCCGCACCGCCCACGTCCCAACCCCACCCGGAAAAGGTGATCCTCGCCTCGGCGTGGCGCCCAACGGCGGAGGCAGCACGTACGGCTTGGAACGCCGGCTTCAGCCGGCACCCGCAGCCCTCGGCGCTGCGCACGTCCCAACCCCACCCGGAAAAGGTGATCCTCGCCTCGGCGTGGCGCCCGACTGCGGAAGTGGCACGTACGGCTTGGGACGCCGGCCTCCCGACCGGCCCCGCGGGGCGGAGCACCGCGGGGCCGGGC
>CAYUVU010000004.1:0-7372 GCA_964448205.1 uncultured Acidobacteriota bacterium | reverse complement strand
CCTGCTGGCTTTCCTGCTGGTCCGGCTCAACCTGCGCCGGACCAGCAGGAAAGCCAGCAGGAGATCCAGGATCGCCTGGCCGATCGCGCGCACCGCATCGCCGCCGAGGGCGAGACCGCCGGTGAGAAGGCGCGCCGCGCCATCGCCGCCGCCGGCCGGCTGCCGCGGGACGAGGCGGCGGCCCCGGTCGGGCGTCTCGTCCGCCGCACCCTGGTGGACGAGGTGCTCGGGGAGCAGCAGGAAGCGCTCGGGATTCCCCACGCGCCACCGTCCTCGGACGCCGCGTTCCTGCGGCGGGCGACGCTCGACGCCACCGGGCTCATCCCCTCCCCCGAAGCGGTACGCGCCTTCCTCGCCGACGACTCGCCCGACAAGCGCGCCCGCCTGGTAGACGAACTGGTGGGCAGCCAGGAGTTCGCCGAACAGTGGGCCTGGTTCTTCGGCGACCTGTTCCGGCTCGCCCACCAGGTGGGTCCAGTCCGGAACCCGTTCCAGAGCTGGATCAAGGAGTGGCTGACGACCGACCGGCCCTACGACGAGGTGGTGCGCGACCTGCTCACCGGCGTCGCCAAGGCGCACGGCAGCGTCCCCTCGCTGGCCTTCCTGGCTCGCTCGCATCAGGCCAAGAGCCGGATCGTGATGGGCCCGGACGACTACTCCATCCACAACCGGCTGGACGCGATCGACCAGTTCAACGTGGACGTCTCCCGGGTCTTCCTGGGAATCAACACCTCCTGCATTTCCTGTCACGACGGGGCGGCGCACCTCGAGCCCCTGAACGAGTGGCTCTCGAAGCGGACCCGCGAGGAGTTCTACCGGCACTCGGCGTTCATGGGGAACGCTCGTCAGATCACCACCTGGGACGACCGTTCCAAGAACGTGGTGGTGGACCTCCTCGTCGATGACCTCGCCAAGGGTTACGACACGGGCGACGACGCCCCGTACCACACCCTCTCGGAGGGCCGCTTCCCGCGGCTCGAGGGGCTGGCCTACGAACCCGCCTTCCTCCTGACCGGCGAAACGCCGGAACCCGGGGAAAACCCCCGGGACGCGCTGGGGCGCCTGCTGACCGAGCACCCGCAGTTCGCGCGCGCCACCGTGAACCTGGTCTGGGGAAAACTCATGACGGTCGCCTTCGTGGAGCCGTACAACTCGTTCGACCTGGACCGGATGGGACGGCTCGCGGCCGGCGAAGACGACCCCCTCCCCTCCCGGCCCCTCAATCCCGAGTTGATGGAGGCGCTGGCCGAGGACTTCCAGGACAGTGGGTTCAGTTTCTGGCACCTGGTCAAGACCATCATGAAGTCCGAGACCTACGGGCTTTCCCCGCACGTCGACGGAGACTGGGACGATGCCTGGACCGGCTACTACCCGCGCCGCTACGTCCGGGTGCTGACCGGGCCGGAACTGGTGGATTCGCTGGCGCGCGCCACCGAAGTGCCCACGGAGTTCTCCTTCGCCGGCACGACCGTCGAGCGCGTCAAGGAACTGACCACTCCGTCCGACCTCGGCGGGCGGCGCGGACGCGGTGAGGGCGCCGAAGTGGACGCGCTCATGCAGAGCTTCTTCCAGAGCAACCGGATGACCCCGGCGCCGGTGGGGAACCGGGGCTCCATCCTCCAGGCGCTCCTCATGATGCAGTCGGGGGTCGTGAACCGGCGCGTTTCCAGCGAGTCCGGAGGACGCGTGGCCGACCTCCTCGCCTCGGAGATGGGCGAGAGCGGCCTGGTCAACGAGCTGTTCCTGGGAACGCTCGGGCGCCTGCCCACGGCGGCCGAAGCGGCACTCGGCGCCGAGCGGATCGCCGCGGACCGCCGGCAGGGCACCCAGGACCTGCAGTGGGCGCTTCTCAACTCTCCCGAGTTCCTCCTGAACCACTGAGGGGCCGAACATGTGCAACTGTGAACCCCGCGTCGCCGATCTGATCCCGGCCCGCCGGGAGATCCTCAAGATGGGGGGGCTGGCGCTCGCCGGATCCTTCGTGAATCAGGTCGTCTGGCCGCTCCAGGCGCACGCCACCGGCAAGTCGGACCCGCGGCGCACCGCCCGCTACTGCATCTTCATCGAGATGGGCGGGGCCATCAGCCCGATGGACACCTGGGACTTCAAGCAGACCCGCTGGACCCCCACGGATCTGGACATGGTCCAGATCAATGACGAGGTCTCGCTGTCCCGCACCCTCTTCCCGACGCTCGTGGACCGGGTGGACGAGGTCGCCTTCGTACGCTCGATGCGGGCGCCGGAGCTGATCCACTTCAACGGCCAGTACCACACCCAGACCGGCCGGGTGCTGAACGTGGCGCTCGCCCGCGAGGTCCCCGCGTTCGGCAGCATCATCGCCGCCGAGCTCGACAAGGAGCGGCGGGAGACGGACAGCTTCCCCACCTACGTCAGCACCTACCTCACCCGGGCCCGCGCCGGGTCCATCGGCGCCGGCTTCCTGCCGACCCGGTTCTCCGGCCTCGACCTCGACCCGACCACGGTGTTCGACTCCTTCGGAGGCAACGTGGAAGGCAGCCGCCGGGTGCTCGAGGAGCGCTTCCGCCTGCTGAACCGGCTCGCGGAGGTCTCCATCCCGGAGCGCGCCTCGCTCGGCGACAAGGAGAACGACTACCGCGACTACTACAAGTCGGCCTACGGGCTCCTCACCGACGAACGCTGGCCGAAGCTCTTCGTTGCCAGCGATGAGGACAAGACCCGCTACGGCGAGGACGAATTCGGGCTGGGCTGCATCCTGGCGCGCAACCTGATCGAGGCCGACGCCGGGACCCGCTTCATCTACATCTACGACGGGGACAAGTGGGACCACCACTCCGGCATCTTCGACCGCTCACGCCAGTGGAACCACTACACGACCTGCCCACGGCTGGACAAGGGATTCACCTCCCTGCTCACCGATCTGGGCGCCCGCCCGGGCAGCGAGCCCGGTACCACGCTGCTCGACGAGACGCTCATCGTGGTCACCAGCGAGTTCGGCCGCACGCCGGAGATGAACCCGGTGGCCGGCCGCGACCACTACCGCTTCGCCTACACCTCCATGTATGCGGGCGGCGGCGTCCAGGGCGGCCGGGTGGTCGGCAGGACCAACGAGGACGGATCGGAAGTCATCGATCCCGGCTGGAAGCACGACGGGCAGCCGTTCATGGACAACACGGTCGCCACCATCTATTCGGCGCTCGGCATCGACTGGAGGAAGGTGGTCCACAACACCCCTTCGGGCCGCGAGTACGTCTACGTCGATTCGGTCTCGCTCGGCGGGTCGGAGATGATGTTCGACGACGAGATCGCGGAGATCTTCGCCTGAGCCGGTAGCCCTGATTCGATCGGAAGGTCACTGACCGGCGGCGATGGGTAAGCCACGCTGCCCCGTGCTCCGGGGATCGTTGGCCGCCGTATGCGGTCTCCTGCCCATCCTGGCGGTGGCGGGCGACGATCCCCCCGAGCCGCACTGCAGCGACGACCGCGCCGAGAACATCTGCTGGGTGCCCCCCGGTGATTTCTGGATGGGGCGGACCCGGCTCTGGCTGATCGACGAGATCCACTGGCAGACGCGCGACCGCGTGGACGCGCGTCCCATCCACCGGGTGACGCTCCGGGGCTTCTGGATCGACCAGAAGGAAGTGACCCAGGAGGGCTACCGGGAGTTCACCCGCTCCACCGGACGGCCGGAGCCGTTCCATTGGCGTCAGGGGTTCCCGGAGGAGAAGGGACGCTTCCCGGTCTACAACGTCAACTGGACCGACGCGACCGAGTACTGCGCGTTCCGGGGCAAGCGGCTGCCGACCGAGGCCGAGTGGGAGAAGGCCGCCCGGGGCGGGCTCGCGGGAGCGCCGTGGCCGTGGGGCGGTCAGTACCGGCCTGACCCGGAAGAGGGCGCCCCCGAGGGAACCCGGGTCCCCCCACCGGCCCGCATCGCCCATCCCGCGTCGCCGACGGACGTGGCGTCCTTCCCGCCGAACGGCTACGGCCTCTACGACATGGTCGGGAACATCGCCGAGTGGGTGGCGGACGGCTACGACCTCGGGTACTACGCGGTGAGCCCGCCGGTCAATCCGCGCGGACCGGAGAAAGCGCCCTACCGGATCTTCCGCGGCGGAAGCTGGGCGGACACCGACGAGCGGATCGCCAGCGTGCACTATCGAAACTTCACGAGACCCGATACCAGGATTCACAGCATCGGCTTCCGGTGCGCGCTCGACCACCCACACCAAGGAGACACCGAATGACGACAGCCCCGAAGAACACGGTGGGCCGGCGCGAGGCGCTGCGGCGCATCTCGGCGGGAACCGGCGGAGCGGCGCTCGGCGCCGCCAGCGGCGCCGCCTTCGGAGCCGGAGCGGCGGGTGCGGCGTGCGCGCCGGCGGGCTCCGACGCGCCTTCGGACCCGGGCCAGCAGTTCCGCTCGATGCTCGCGGGCGGCGAGCCGGTGATCTGTCCCGGCGCCTTCGACGTGATCTCGGCGCGCCTCATCGTGGACATGGGGTTCCAGACGCTGCTCCTTGGCGGGAGCGCCGGTTCGGCCGCGAACTACGGCGTCCCCGACTACGGGCTCGCTTCCATCACCGAGCTGATCGAGATGGCGGCCCGGATCGCCGACAGCGTTCCGGTTCCCGTATTCGCCGACGCCGACGACGGGGGCGGCAGCCCGCTCGCGGTGGCGCGGGCCGTCCGGGGCTACGAGCGCGCGCGGCTCGCGGCCGTGATGATCGAGGACCACGTGCAGGCGAAGCATCTCGGCGAAGGGGGTGTCCTGGTCGAGACCTCCTATATGCAGGACAAACTGCGGGCGGCGGTGGACGCCCGGAAGGGCGGGATGATGATCGTCGCCCGCTGCGACTCGGTCTCCATCGGGCAGAGCGAGGCGGAAGCGACGGAGCGGGGCGGGGCGTATGTCGAAGCGGGCGCCGACCTTCTCTTCTTTGCCGGGTTGCCCCCCGAGAGCATGGGGCGGGTCTCCGAGGCGTGCGGCCGGCCGGTGATCGCGAGCGTCCACGACACTCCCATGGAAACCCTGAGGGAGAACAACGTGCCGCTCGTCCTCTATGCCGGACAGATGCTCCGGCTCGCCCTCGGCGCCATGCGGCAGGGACTCCAGGACATCCACGACGGCGCCACCTGGCCAGGATACGCGGACCGCGCGCTGCCCGGGGACGCCTACCAGAAGCTGATCCAGGTGGACCGGTGGCGCGCCGACGCCCGCCGCTACAACCTGGTCGACGAGAACGGCCGCCAGGTCCGCGGGTAGAAATCGACCCGAGGGGAAGGCACGGTGAGCCGCTCCCCCAACCCTCCGGGACGGCAGGTAACCCCCCGCAGCCAGCACGCCTGGCGTCGCTGGCTCGAGGTGAACCACGCAGCGGTCCCCGAAACCTGGGTCGTCTTCTACCGGAAGCCCGCCCAGCGTCCCGGCCGTCCCACCCTCACCTACGGAGAGGCGGTCGAGCAAGCGATCTGCTTCGGCTGGATCGACGGGCTCAAGCGGCGCCTCGACGACGAGCGCTACACCCACCGGTTCACGCCCCGCAAGCCGGACAGCCGCTGGTCGGAGAGCAACCGCGAGCGGCTCGCCAGGATGAGGTCAGCGGGCCTCATGGCGCCTCCCGGCGAGGCGGCGGTCGAAGCCTCGATCCGTTCGGGCGCCTGGGACAAGCCGGCGAGGGCCGCGCCGGTGGAGGCGCCCGCGGAGCTTCTCGCGGCCCTCGAGGCCGACGCGGAGGCCCGCGCCGGATGGGCCAGCCTGACGCGCGCGCAGCAGCGCCGCTACGAGGTCTGGGTGGGCATGGCGAAACGCGAGGAAACCCGCGCCCGCCGGCTCGCGGAGAGCCTCACGCTGCTCCGCCGCGGCGAGAAGCTGGGAATGCGGTAGCCCGATGCCGACGCGCTTTCCGCCCGTCCCGACCGCCGCGACTCCGGAGTAGCGAGAACGAGCGGTTCGGCGGCGGGCCCGCGGTTCGGGTTCTGGGTTCGGGTCTTCGTCCCGTTCGCCTTCGGGTACTTCATCTCCTGGGTCCTTCGCTCGGTCACCGCGATCATCGCTCCGGACCTGGTCCGGGACCTGGGGCTGTCCGCGTTCGGGGTCGGCCTGCTGGGCAGCACCTACCTGCTCGCCTTCGCCCTGTCCCAGTTGCCGATCGGCGGCGCGCTGGACCATCTCGGACCACGGCGAACCAATGGAGCGCTGCTGCTGGTCGCGACCGTGGGCTGCCTCCTGTTCGCGGTCGCGGACTCGTTCCCGATCCTGCTCCTGGCCCGCTTTCTCGCGGGCCTTGGCGTGGCCGCATGCCTGATGGCCTCGTTCAAGGCATTCGTGCTCTGGGCTCCACCGGCCCGGCTCCCGTTCCTGAACGGGTTCGTCATGGCGGTCGGGTCCACCGGAGCGCTGGCGGCCACCACTCCGACCGAGTGGATGCTCGGCGTGATGAGCTGGCGCGAGCTGTTCGTTCTGCTCGCGGTATCGCTGCTCCTGAGCGCCGTGGTCCTGTTCGTTCTCGTCCCCCGGGACCCGAGACCGGCCGGTGAGGGCACGTCTTCCGGTCTCTTCGCGGCCACCGTGGGCGTCCGCGAGGTCCTGCGGCGGCGGGTGTTCTGGAGCATCGCCCCGCTGGGGGTGGTCCACCAGGGCACCTTCCTGGGAATCCAGAGCCTGTGGGCGGGCCCGTGGCTGGCGGAGGTCGCGGCGATGGACCGGGAGGCGGTCGCCAACCACCTGCTGGTGCTCGCCGTCGCCACGGTGCTCGGGTTCCTGATCACCGGGTCGCTTGCGGGAGTCCTGGCGCGGCGGGGCACCTCCTCGCTCTCGCTGCTGGGCGGGGTCAACCTGGCGTTCACCGCGACGCTCATGGTGCTGGCCTCCGGATTCACCGGGGCGCCGGGCAGCGTGTGGGCCGCCTTCGGTTTCTTCGGAGCTTCCGGCATGCTCAGCTTCGCGATTCTGGTCGCCCACTATCCGCCGGGCCTCGCGGGCAGGGTGACCTCGGCGTTGAACCTGCTCGTCTTCGCGACGGCGTTCTCCGTACAGACCGGCTTCGGCGCGGTGATCGACCGGTTCCGCGGGGACGGGGCCGACGCCGCTTTCGCCGGCGCCGGGTTCGCGGCGGCGCTCCTGATCGCCGCTGCCTTCCAGGGGCTCTCGCTGGCTTGGCTGCGGCTCACCCGCGCCTGGCGGGATCCCGGGTCAGTCTGAGCTTCTGCCCAAACCGGGGGTGCCCTCGGCCCGGAGGGGGTTACGACATGCGCGGCGCGGAGCACCGCACTTTGCCTGTTCCGGTGCGTTCCAAGGAGTGCCCCCGAAGTCCGCTAACTGTGCCATATCTCAACGGCTTAGCGTGCTATACTGTTCCCGCCCAGAACGCTCGAAGCCTCGTCGTTCCCG
>CAYUVU010000003.1:0-4568 GCA_964448205.1 uncultured Acidobacteriota bacterium | reverse complement strand
GTGCCGTGACGCTCGGTGGGGGTGCGACGTGCGCGGTGCGGAGCGCCGCGCGTGCCGGCCTGAAGGCCGGCGGTCCCCCGCCGTCGCGTGGCCGGTTTGTTTACAGTGTCACGCATGGTCTTCGTCCGTCTCCTGCTGCCGATCGTGCTCATCGCCGCCGTCCTCGGCGGCTGTTCGTCGCGCTCCGAAACCGTCCCGGCGCCGCCGCCGCCACCGCCCTGCGTGCCCACGCACGCGGGCGACTGCGTTTCGGCGGCGCAGTTCGGCGCCATGGCGGAGGAACTGGCGACGGAGTACGCCGAGGACCCTCGATTCCAGAACCAGTGGGGCCTTGACGGCATCAACGCCCAGACCGCCTACGCGAACCTGAACCTGGTGCTCGGTCCCGACGCCGAGCCGGGCGCCGGGGTCACCATCGGGTTCGTGGACAGCGGCATCGACGTGGAACACCCCGCGTTCGCGGACAAGACGGTCTACTTCGAGCCGCTGTTCGGAGCCGAACCGGAGACCGGCGAGGAGGGCGCCTCCCACGGCACGGCGGTGGCGAGCATCGCGGCAGGCAGCAGGTTGGATCGCGAGTCCGCCGTGCACGGTGTTGCCTGGGGGGCCGACGTCGCGATGTGGTCGATTCCGCTCGGGACCGCGGACAACGTCTACGAACCGATCACGCTCGAGCGGCTCGGCAACTCCGACGCCGGCTTCGCCCACATCTTCAACACGGCGTTCGCCTGGCGCGACGCGGGGAACCGGCTCGACATCCTGAACCTGAGCATCGGTTACGACGGCCTGATCGAGCACTACGCCGCGGAAGACCTGCGCGCCGCCTTGCCGGAGATGGTGGCGGCGCTGGCCCAGGCGGGCGCCGACGAGAAGACGATCCTCGTCTGGGCGGCGGCGAACGCTCACGGCGACCGCTGCGAGGCCGGCGTTGCGGGTTGCGTGAACGGGCGCGTCAACGCCACTTCGACCTCGATCACCGCCGGGCTGCCCGCCTACTTCCCCGAACTCCGGGGACATTCCGTCGCCGTGGTGGCGCTGAACCCCCATGACCAGGCCGCCAGCTCCTTCTCGAACCGCTGCGGGATCGCCGCGGACTACTGCATCGCCGCGCCCGGCTACGACGTCCGTGTCGCCTACTTCGGACCTCACCAGGGAGAGGTCGTCCGGGGTTACGCCACCGGTGGCGGTACCTCGTTCGCGGCCCCGATGGTGTCCGGGGGGCTGGCGATCATGAAGCAGCTCTTCCGGGACCAGCTCTCGAACGAGGACCTGGTGAGCCGGCTCTTCGCGACCGCCGACCGGACGGGCATCTACGCCGATAGGGAGATCTACGGCCAGGGCCGGATGGACCTCGGGGCCGCGACCTCGCCGGTGGGGGTGCTCGATGTGCCGCTCGCCACCGGGCTGGCGACCAGGGCGCACGCTTCGCTCGGGTCCACCGGACTGCGCCTCGGCGCCGCCTTCGGGGACGGGCTCGCGGCGGCGTTCGACGGGGACGAACTCATGGCGCTCGACGACTACGGGGCGCCCTTCTGGTACGAGATGGGGGACTTCGCGGCGACCACGGACGGCCCCTCGATGTCCGCGCGGCTCCGGACCTTCCTCGGGCCGGGGACGGGCGGCCTGACCGCGGGCGGCGGCTCGGGCGGGGTGCCCGGCGCCCTGGGGATGACGGCGGGCATCGTCCGGATGCCGACCGCGGCCGGGAACGGCCACCTGGCGCTGGCGGAGGGCGCGGTGCAGGTGGGCGCCGTCGAGCGGGGCGGGGTCTCCGCGACGGCCTTCACGACGGGTCCATGGCGCCCCGCCATGCCGGCGACCGGCGCGGCGCTGGCCTGGCGGCCGGGGTCGCTGCCGGTGGGGTTCAGCGCGGGCTGGATCTCGGAGCGGGAGACGATGCTGGGCAGCCTGGGGACCGGCGCCTTCGGCGGCCTGTCGGCGGGGACGGCGTTCCTCGGCTTCGACGGGGGCGTGGACTTCGCGGGGTGGAACCTCGGAGCGGCCGGGGAGTTCGGCGTCGTCAACCCGGCGGCCACGGGCGGGCTGATCCAGGAGATCACGCCGCTCGCGACGAGCACCTTCGCGCTCCACGCCAGCCGGGGGTTCGCGCGGGCAGGCGCGCTCAGCTTCTCGCTGTCGCAGCCGCTCCGGGTGGAGAACGGCTGGGCGGCGCTGACGGGGCCGTCGGCGCGGACGAAACAGGGCGAGGTGCTCTACCGCTCGTTCCGGGCGGATCTGGCGCCCGGCGAGCGGCAGCTCGACCTCGCGGCGCAGTGGAACCGGGCGCTCCCGCTCGGGGAGCTGCGGCTCGGGGCGGTCTGGAGCCACTGGCCGGGGCACCGGGCGGTGCTCGGGGCGCAGGCGGCGGCGCTGGCCGGGTGGCGGTGGGTCTTCTGACTCGCGTGGCCTGTTGCTAGCGAAACGCTACTGATAGCATAATTGCATCATGCCTGGTGTTCACGTCAGAGACGTGCCCGCGGAAACGCTGAGGGCGTTGTCACGCCGCGCGAGAGCGCACCACCGCTCCGTCCAGGGCGAGATCCGGGCGATCCTCGCCGCCGCCGCGCGCGCGGCGCCGCCGGAGCAGGGCTTTCCGCCGATCCGGCTGAAGCACGTGGAGGTCGGGAGCGGCGCTCCCTGGACCCGCGAGGACATCTATGGCGACGAGGGCCGGTGAACGGCTGTTCTGCGACACGAACGTGTTGCTGAGCGCCGTGGACCGGCGGCGTCCCCTCCATTCGCGGGCGTTTCGGGTCCTGAACGATTACCCCAATCACGGAGTCGAACTCTGTGTGAGCGGGCAGGTGCTGCGGGAGTGCCTGGTGGTCAGCACGCGCCCGGTCGAAGCGAACGGACTGGGGCTGACGCTCGCCGCCGCGGTGGGGAACAGCCGGGCGTTCGCCGAGCGGGCCACGGTTCTGGAGGAAACCCGCGGCGTGGCGAACCGTCTGCCCCGCGTCGTTGAGGCCGCCGGGTGCTCGGGCAAGGCGATTCACGACGCGAACATCGCCGCCACCATGCTCGAACACGGCGTCTCCCGGGTGGTCACCGCGAATCCGCAGGACCTGACGCGGTTCGAGGGGATCGAGGTCGTGCCGCTGTCCGACGTGTGAGGACGGGATCGTGTTCCGCCGCGCCGCGCTCCTGGCCATTGCCGGCGGGCTGCTTCCCGGCGCCGCGGCTGCGGCACAACCGGGCGCCGGGGATCCCGCGGCGCTGATCGCCGCCGCCGAGGCGGCGGGGGCGCAGTTCCTCTTCGACTACGACTTCGAGGATGCGCTCCGGACCTACCGGGAGCTGGGCGAGCGGTTCCCGGAGCATCCCAGCGGGCCCTACCACGTGGCCGTCATCACCTGGACCCGGCTCGCCCAGCGCAGCAACGCGGTCCGGGGGCCCAGCCTGCGGAACGACCGCTTCTTCTCACAGGACGGGCGGCCGGAGCCCACCCCCGGGGAGGAGACGGCCTTCCGCGAGAACCTGGAGGAGGCCTACCGGCGGTCCGAGGCCCTGCTCGAACGCGACCCGGACCACCCGGAGGCGCTCTACTACCTCGGCGCCGGCGAGGGCCTCGAAGCCGGGTGGGCCGTGATCGTGGACCGCGCCTGGTTCCGCGCGACCCGTCTGATCCGGCGCGCCGTGGGCCGCCACCGGCGGCTCCGGGAACTCGATCCCGGCTTCCGGGACGCCTACGTGATTCCCGGGACCTACGTCTACTCAATCGCCCGGCTGCCGCGCGCGCTCCGGATGATCGCCTTCCTGTTCGGGATGCGCGGCGACCTCGAGGGCGGGCTGCGCGACATTCGGCTCACCGCCGACGAGGGGCGGCGGGCGCGCTGGGGCAGCCTGTGGACCTACGAGCTGCTGATGCAGCGCGAGGGGCGGGAGGACGAGGCGCTCGAAGCGGTCCGGCGGCTCGGGCGCCGGTTCCCGAAGAACCCGGACTTCGCGCTCGACGAGATCACCGTCCTGACGGCGCTGGGAGAGTTCGAGGCGGCCGTGGAACTCGGGGAAGCGGTCCTCGAACGCCGCGAGGCCGGGTTCGGGAACTACCACTTGCTGCTGCCCGGCCTCGCCGAGGCGGGGCTCGGGGAGGCGCTCCTGTTCGGGGGGCGCTGGGCGGACGCCGAGGCCGTCCTGAGCCGGGGTCTCGAGGCCGATCCGAGCCCCGAGGTCCGGGCGAACCTGCTCCTCCGCCGGGCGAACGCCCGGGACGGCGCCGGACGGCGTCCGGAGGCGCTCCGCGACTACGGCGAGGTCATCCGGATCGACGCGGACGACGTCCTGAAGGACTGGGCGAACGCCCTCCGGCAGGCCCCCTGGCCGGACGCGGCGCCGGACGGTTCGCACCCGGCGCGGTAAGGGTGCGCCGGTCTTCAGACCGGCACGTGTTGGCCGCAGGCCAACGCACGTCGTGACCCGCATCCAGCCTCGCGATCCGCCGCATGCCACACTCCCCGGCGCCGGTGCTCCGCTACGCCCTCCGCCTCGTCGCCGCCGGGGCGCTCCTGCCGGCCGCCCCGGCAAGCGCGGCCGCGCAGCCCGCGCCCGCGGATCCGGCAGCGGAACTC
>CAYUVU010000002.1:0-3466 GCA_964448205.1 uncultured Acidobacteriota bacterium | reverse complement strand
CGAAACGGACCGGCCGGTCCTCGGCGAAGCGGGCCGCCGCGACCGCGGCGCGCGTGCAGAAACCTCAACCCCCGTCATAGATGACGACGGGAACGCCGTCCGCGAAACGGGCATCCGGCCGGGAAGCGCCCGGACTCAACTGAGATCGAGCCGGGGGGTGTCCCGTCCGCTTCCGTTGAAGCTGTTGTCCGGATACCGGCGCAGCAGCCAGACGCGAAAGAGCCCCGCGCCAAGCCCGATCAGGACGGTACCGAGGAGAAGCGTTCCGGCGAGCGCGAAGGACTCCAGAATGAGCGTCAGGATCCCGCGCTCGGGTTCCTCGCTCGGGAGAGTGACGTACTCGACGACCTGCCGCTGCTGGAGCATGGCCCAGGAAGCGAGGGAGCCGAGAAAGCCGAACGGCTGGATCATTCCGGACATCGGGCCGGCGCCTGGAGGGGCGTCCGCGATCACCCGACGTTTCGGATTGTAGCGGGCGCCCCGGATGGACTGGGGATCCGATCCAGGGAACGGTGGAGGGACGCTTCGATGCGTTCGGTCAGCGGCGCGGTGTCGAAGCGAAAGGCGCGCGAAACGTCTTCCCGGATGCCGGGCGCATCGTCCACCTCGAACCAGATGGGCGGCTGGTCGTCGGCCAGGGCGAAGAAGGTGAGCATCAGGTGCGCCACCCGGAAGTTCGCGCGCTCGAAGGGAGAGATCTCGAGGAACCGGGCGAAGAAGAGGGCGGCGCGCGGCGCGGTCTCGAGGTCGCGCCCGCTGGCGCCGGAGACCCACTCCAGCAGATTGCCGAGCCGGAGCGCCACGGTCTGGGGCGGCGACAGGCCGGCTCCCTGAAACTGCGGCTCGATCTGGATGGTGCGGAAGGGGCTTGCTCCGGCTACGCCGGCGGAGACCGCGTGAACCTCCGCGATCAACTCCGCGGTGGGATCCCGGTCGGCGGCGGCTCTCCCGACGAGGCCGAGCGCCCCGAGAGCAGGACCGAACGCCGGGGTGGGCGCCCCCTGGCGCGCCGCCTGAACCTCCTCATCGGTGAGGGCGGTCCCGGTCAGTTGCAGCGTCGCCCGCGCCGCCTCCACCACCAGCGCCTCCCGGCCGGAACGCCACCGTTCGCTCCCTGCCTGTTCCCGAATCCGGTCGCGCCGCGCGCGGATCTCCTGTCCGGGCCCCTGCGGGCGCGGCGCGCCGGCGCCCGGATGAAGCGGCAGGGCCTCGCTCATTGGGCGAAGTCTAGGCGCGGGAAGTTGCGCGGAGCCGCTTGTGGGGCCTGGCGGCAGGAACGTCCGCGGCCCCCCGGCCCGCGGTGCCGGCCCGCAGGCCCGCGCCGGGAGGACCGGCCGGCGTTCCCCGCCGGCCGACCTAGAATCGCCCGGTGCTCGCCCGCCGGATCATTCCCTGCCTCGACGTGAAGAACGGCCGGGTGGTCAAGGGGGTGCGCTTCCGGAACCTCACCGACGAGGGGGATCCGGTCGAATGCGCCGTGGCGTACGACGCCGCCGAGGCGGACGAGCTGTGTCTCCTCGACATCACCGCCACCTGGGAGGCGCGCGGGACGGCGCTGAGCACCGTCCGGCGGGTGGCGGAGGCCCTCACGATCCCCTTCACGGTCGGCGGCGGAGTGCGCTCGGTCGCCGACATGGACAACCTGCTCCGGGCCGGCGCCGACAAGGTCTCGCTGAACAGCGCGGCGGTCGAGCGGCCGGAACTCCTCGCCGAGTGCAGCCGCCGGTTCGGGTCGCAGTGCCTGGTGCTCGCGGTGGATGCCCGCCGCGCCCCCGGCGGCGGGTTCGAGGTGGTGGTGGCGGGCGGACGGATCCCCACCGGACGGGACGCCATCGAATGGCTCCGGCGCGGCGAGGACCTCGGCGCCGGGGAGATCCTCCTCACCAGCATGGATCGGGACGGGACCGCGGACGGCTATGACCTCGAACAGCTCCGGGAAGCGACCGAAGCCGTTTCCGTGCCGGTCATCGCCTCCGGAGGCGCCGGCCACCCCGCGCACCTGGCCGAGGTGTTCGAACGGACCGGCGCGAGCGCGGCGCTCGCCGCGTCCATCTTCCATCGCGGCATTCATCCGGTCGCCGAGGTGAAGCGTTTCCTCGCCGGGCGCGGGATCCCGGTCCGGCCGCCCGAGGCCGACTTCTTCAGCGTTCCCGCACTCGCCGCCGTCCCATGAAGCCGACGATCCAGTGGAACGAGGCCGGCCTGGTCCCCGCGGTGGTCCAGGACGCGGTGAGCGGCCGGATCCTCATGCTCGCCTGGATGAACGAGGAGGCCCTGTCCCGGACGATCGAGAGCGGCCGCGTCCATTTCTGGTCACGGAGCCGCCGGACCCTCTGGAAGAAGGGCGAGACCTCGGGCAACGAACTCCACCTCCGCTCGCTGACCGCCGACTGCGACGGCGACGCAATCCTGGTGCAGGCGGACCCCACCGGTCCGGCCTGCCATACCGGCCGGACGTCGTGTTTCTTCGAGCCGGTGACGGAGGGAGACGGGACTTCGGAACCCGCGCCCGCCGCGGAACTCGGACCCGCGCTGGGCGCGCTCACCCGGATCGTCCGGGAACGGGCAGCGAGCCGTCCCGAGGGTTCCTACACGGCGGCCCTCCTGCAGGCGGGCACTCCGCGGATTGCCCAGAAGGTGGGTGAAGAGGCCGTCGAGGTGTCGCTCGCCGCCGTCTCCGGGTCAGCCGGCGACGTCGTGAACGAGTCGGTGGACCTTCTCTACCACCTGCTCGTCCTGCTCGAGGCCCTCCGAATCGACGGGCGGGAGGTGGCGGCGGAGATCACCCGCCGGTTCCCCGCCGAGGGTTCCTGAAGGACCGCGGGCCGGCGGTCCGGCCCGTGGCCACGTCACGCGGCGCTTGCACGGCGATGCGTCCCGCCGGACGGCCCGTGACGTGACACCGGACGCGGCGCGCCGATACCGGTTCAGCGACCGGTAGCTCTTCGACAGACCTCGTCTCGGCTACTAGTAGCACTTCGGGAGACTTCTCTTCAGCTACTAGTAGCAGCCCCACATCCAGCCTATTGCTACCAGTTCGGGCCCAAAGACCGGTTTCAGCTAGGACTGTCAGGAATTCCGTGTGTAGGACGGTGACTACGGAAACTGCGTTGTTTTGGCTTCCCGGCATTGTATGGCGGGGGCGACCGGCGCCTGTGGGCGGCCCGTTCCCGGGGCGTTTTGGCCAGGACGGAGGGAGCGGAGCGACCGGAGTCCTGGCCGGAACGCCCCGGGAAGCTGCGCTGCTGGCGGTCACGCGGGGGCTCCCTCACGCTGCCGTTCGGAGGCGGCGCCCGTCCGCCCGAGGCGGGGGGGCCGATCACACGGCCTCCATCGGAAACCGGTCTCCGAACTGGATCGCGAACTCGGCACGCGCCTGGAGCCAGAAGGCGGGGGCTCGCTGCCACTTCCGCTCGACCTTCCGCAGCGTCAGGTAGATCAGCTTCATCGCCGCCCGGTCGTTCGG
>CAYUVU010000001.1:0-2449 GCA_964448205.1 uncultured Acidobacteriota bacterium | reverse complement strand
GAGTCGCTGCCCGGCTTCGAGCACCGGGCCGGGCAGGTGGAGATGGCGGCGCGGGTCGAGGAGACGCTGAACGGCGACGGGACGCTGATGATCGAGGCGGGCACCGGTATCGGCAAGTCGTTCGCCTATCTGATCCCGGCGGTCTCCATGGCCACTTCGGCGTCGCGGCCGGTGATCCCCCGGGCCCCCACGTCCACCAGCACGAGGTGGTTGTCGGTCCCCCCGGAAACCAGCCGGAACCCCAGCGCCATGAGCGCCTCGGCGAGCGCCTTGGCGTTTGCCACGATCTGCCCCGCGTACTCGGCGAAGGAGGGATCGAGCGCCTCCCGGAAACACACCGCCTTGGCGGCGATCGTGTGCATCATCGGCCCACCCTGGATTCCGGGGAAGGTGATCCGGTTGAGGGCCTTTCCGTAGGCCTTCTCGTTCCAGAGGATGAGCCCCCCGCGCGGACCCCGCAGCGTCTTGTGCGTGGTGGTGGTGACGATGTCCGAATGGGGCACCGGACTCGGGATGGCGCCGCCCGCGACCAGGCCGGCCACGTGCGCGATGTCGGTGACGACCTTCGCCCCGACCTCGTCCGCGATCTCCCGGACCTCCGCGCTCGGATAGAGGCGCGGATACGCGCTGGCGCCCACGATGATCATCTTGGGCCGGTGTTCGCGGGCGAGCCGCACCAACTGGTCCAGGTCGAGGCGTTCGTCCTCTCGCCGCACCCCGTACGCAACCGGCTGGTAGAACTGGCCCGAGAAGTTCAGCGGGTGGCCGTGCGTGAGGTGCCCACCCTGATCCAGCGCCATGCCGAGGAAGGCGTCGCCGGGCTCCAGGATCGCCTGGTAGGCCACCATGTTGGCCTGGGAGCCACTGTGGGGCTGGACGTTCGCGAACCGGGAGCCGAAGAGTTCCTTGGCCCGGTTGCGGGCCAGCCGTTCCGCCTCGTCGACGTGGATGCAGCCCCCGTAGTAGCGCCGGCCGGGATACCCCTCGGCGTACTTGTTGGTCATCACCGAACCGGTGGCCTCCATGACCGCCTCGCTCGCGAAGTTCTCGGAGGCGATCAGCTCGAGACCCTCGGACTGACGGATCTCTTCGGCGTGGATGGCGGCGGCGATTTCGGGGTCCCTCTCGGCAAGACGGGGACCCAGGTTGCGGCGGGAGAACGTTTGGCTCACGGGAACGCCAGTATAGGACCGCCGCGATGTCTCCGGACGCGGTGAGCGCCCCGGGTCAGATCAGGTAGGCGGCCGCGAACCCGAGCTGGGCGACCATCATCATCAGGTACATGTGCCGCCAGGAGACGTGGTTGCTGTCGGTCGCGAGTTCCTCGGGACGGCGCAGCATCAACCACGCCGTAAAGGCCCCGTAGAGCATCAGCGCGACGCCGAGCGCGTCCAGCAGCACCGCATTGCCGGTCAGCAGGCCGGTGCGCACCCCCACGGGAATCAGCACGAAGGGCAGCACGAAGAACGGTGCGATCCGCCACGCCGCACCGCGGGGACCGTGCACCACCGGGAGCGTCCGGCAGCCTCCGGCGCGGTCTCCGGCGATGTCGGAGAAGTCCTTGGTGGTGGTGGCGCCGAGCAGGAAAAGGCCGAAGATGAGCCCGATGAACCAGGGCTCGGGATCGAGCACCGTCTTCAGCGCCGACCAGCCGGCCACCTTCAGCAGCAGCCCGCGCGGGATGGCGACGGTCAGGTTCGCGAGCATCCCGAGCTTCTTGGTCCTCAGCGGCGGCGCCGAGTACATCCAGACGAAGACGCTCGCCACCACGACGATCCAGAAGCACTCGTGCCGGCCCCCGGGACTCACGAACCACGCCGCGACCAGCGACAGCACCCAGCACCCGGCCGTGAACCACCACGCTTCCCCGAGCCCCAACCGCCCGGAAGGCAGGGGCCGGTCCGGTTTCGCGATCCGGTCGATCCCGAGGTCGCAGATCTGGTTCAGCGCGTTGCTCGCCGCGTTCAGCGTGGCGGCCATGACCGCCCCCAGCACGGGATAGATCCAGGGGACGTCGTCGAGGGCGGGCGGCGCTCCGTACGCGGTGACGCTGCCGCTGAGGAAACCGATCAGGGGGGGCAGCAGGGTGAAGGGCCGCGAGAACTCGCGGTAGAGCGCCAGCCGCTCGGCGAGCACCCGAATCATCCGGCCCCGCCCCCGGTTGCCATCCATCCCCACCCGAACGCCAGGAGGCCGCCGGCAAGAACGGAAACGGCGTTGACGCCGTCGTTGTCAAGAGTCCCGCGGGTCTCGAGCGGGGAGAGGAGACCTTCGAAGAGAGCGGCCAGGAATCCGGCGGCGGCCACCGGCAGGAACCACGCCGGCGGGATCAACCCCCCTCCGGCGGCGACGCCGCAGATCACCAGCGAGGCCATGAGCCCCGCGGCCGAACCCGCGAAGCTGATTCCGCCGGGGGTTCCGGCCGGCGCCCGGGAGAGACCGGGGAGCC